>JAGWYX010000415.1 GCA_018969165.1 Verrucomicrobiota bacterium | reverse complement strand
CGAGTACCCGTGATCGGCACGCGCATCCCGCGCGTGCTCGGGTTTTAACCGACAGCCTGCGCGAGCGCCGGGATATAGTTGTGCCATTGTCAAAGTCCGTTCATATCGTCGTGGCGGAGCCACGGCGACGCCTGTCGCTCCTGCCGCGTACCAAGCACTACTACGTGGGCACCATTTCCGAGGCGGAATTGAAGGTCAACGGCTTCGAGATTGATCACCGGGAGCTTCGCACCTACGTGAGCCAGCAAGGGAGGAATGGAAACAGGGGATACGTGGTGCTCCAGAACGGCACGCGGATTCCCGGCGGGCTGCGCGGCCGGATCGTCCTGGCGGTTGACGGCCTGCGCCAACCGGTCGAACTCGAAGCGGAGCGGATCACCTCGATCAATGATTGGTGAGTTCGGCCCGCCGCCCGTGACACGATCACGTGGGGCGCCTGAGGATTCCGGGCCCGGGCAGGCTCGGGCTGAACCGCGGTTGGCCGCCGATTGGAGTGGCTTGACGCCGGGCTTGACGGTGCCGAGGCGGTTTCCTAGATTTCCCGAGCCTGAAGACTTGGTGTGTGCAGGTGGAATTCCGCGCCGGTTTTGGCGCTTGGGGAATTGGAAGGCCGGGCGCGAGTGGAGCAGGCCGATGGGAACAAGAGCAGGTCAATGCCCGGCGGCTCCGGACTGGTTTACTTCCTGGAGGCGGGACGGTCCCAGGCATGGGTCATTAGGGACACCCGGCCCGGCGGGCGAAAGGATTATTTGTGAATGTGACTGTAGAGAATCTGGCCCCGTGCAAGAAGTTGCTGCGGGTGGACGTGGACGCGCAGGCGGTGGACTCGGCCTTCGAGGCCGCGATGGCGGAGTTCCAACGCCATGCGCGCCTGCCGGGCTTTCGTGACGGCAAGGCCCCGCGGCATTTGATCGTCAAGGTCTATGCGCGGGACATCGAGGCCGACGTGAAGCGCAAGCTGATATCGGACTCCTACCGGCAAGCGGTGCAGGAGCAGAAGCTGCGCATCATCGGCGCGCCCGAGATCGAGGAAATCCAGTTCGGCCGCGGCCAGGCCCTGCAATTCGCCGCGACGGTGGAAACGGCCCCGGAGTTCGAGTTGCCGGAGTACAAGGGCTTGCCGGTGCGCCTGGAGGCGCGCGCGGTGACGGAGGCGGATGTCGAGAGGGCCCTGGACGTGCTGCGCGCGGATCGCGCCAGCTTCCAGGATGTCGCCCGGCCCGTGCAATCGGGTGATTTTGTCGTGGTCAATTACAGCGGCACCTGCGAGGGCCGGCCGATTTCGGATTTGACACCCACGGCGCGCAGTTTGACCGAGCAGAAGCAATTCTGGATGCATGTGCAGCGGGACACGCTCGTGCCGGGATTCACCGATCAGTTGGTGGGGGCGCAGGCGGGTGAGAAGCGCACGGTGACGGTTGATTTCCCGGCGGATTTTGTGACCCCGCAACTGGCGGGCAAGCAGGGCGTGTACGACGTCGAGATCGTCCAGGTCAAGGAACGGGTGTTGCCGGAGTTGAACGACGAATTTGCCAGGGCTTTCGAGGCGGAGAACGTGGAAAAGCTGCGCGAGGGGGTCGAGCGCGACCTGGAGAACGAGCTGCGCTACAAGCAGGGCAGCCAGCTACGCAATCAACTCGTGCGCGGGTTGCTCGAGCGCGTGCAGTGCGAACTGCCCGAGTCGGTGGTCATGAATGAAACGCGGCACGTGATCTACGACATCGTCCGCGAAAACCAGCAGCGGGGCGTGACACGCGAGACCATCGACAAGCAGAAGGACGAGATTTATTCCTACGCCAGCCGCAGCGCCAAGGAACGGGTGAAGGCGGCCTTTCTCCTGCACCGCATCGCCGAGAAGGAGGGCATCGGCGCGACCCAGGAGGAAATCTCCGGGCGGATCGTGGCGTTGGCGCAGCAGTACCAGATGAAGCCGGAAAAGATGCTGCGCCAGTTGCGGGAGCGTAATGGGATCGGCGAGATCGAGGAACAGATCATCACCAACAAGGTGCTGGATTTCCTCCAATTGCACGCGCACATCGAAGAAGCCCCGCCGCGGCCCGGCAGCGGGGCGTGATTGGCTGAGCTTCCGACTTTGCGTAAATGGCCGGTGTAGGCGAGATTCCCGGCATGAAAACAATACTGACGGGGTTGTTCTGCCTGGCGTTTGCCGGCGCCGCCTTTGCCACGGATAAATCCGAGCTGGACTTTCGCATCCGGAAGCTGACGGCCAAGTTCGAGGAGATGCAGCAAAAGCCGGACAAGCGCATCCCTGCCAGCACGCTGCGCAAGGCCCAAGGGATCGTCCTGCTGGACCGGACCAAGGCCGGCTTCCTGTTCGCCTTCGAGGGCGGCAGCGGGGTGGCGCTGGTCAAGGATGCGAAGTCGAAGCGGTGGAGCCCGGCAGCCTTTTACAGCGCCAACGAGGCCAGCCTCGGCTTTCAGGTGGGAGGGCAGCAGTCGTTCGTGGTCATCCTGCTGATGAGCAAGGAGGCGACCCACCTGCTCACGGACAACGAGTTCGAATTCGGCGGCGAGGCCAGGGGCACGGCCGGTGACTCCAGCGCGGGGGCCGAGGCGACGGTCAAGTCTCCCGATCGATCGGTCCTGGTCTATGACGAGCGCAGCGGGCTCTTCGGGGGGGCGGCGGTCAAGGGCGGCGCCCTGACGCCAGACGAGGATGCCAACGCGGCCTATTACGACCACTTCGTGACGCCCAACGAGATTCTGTTCGGCCACAAGGTCAAGCCGACCGCGGCCGCCGATGAACTCATCCGGCGGGTGGCGAAATACTCGGCCAAGTAGGGCGGGCGATCACTGGATTCGCCCGAACTTTTTCTCGAGCTCGCGGAAGCTCATCTCGAGGAGGGTCGGGCGGCCGTGCGGGCAGGTATAGGGCATGGCGCACCGGCGGAGGTCATGGACCAGGTTCTCCAGCTCCGGCTCGGCCAGGGGGTCGTTGGCCTTGACGGCGTGACGGCACACGGTCTTGGCCACGGTCGGTTCGCCGAGGCGCCAGGAACCGATGGACTGGCCGCTGGCCTTCAGTTCGTCGATCACCTCCAGCACGAAGCGGCGCGCGTCGCCCGCCTTGACGAACGGCGGCAAGGCATCCAGCAGGAACGTGTGCTCACCAAACTCGCTGAGGCCGACGCCCAGTCGAGTCAAGGTCGGCAGTTGTTCGCGCAGGAACTGGGCGTCGCGCGGTGGCAGCTCGAGCGTCTCGGGCAACAGCAGGCGCTGGGACGGCGCGTGGCCGGACTCGACGTTGCGCAGCATTTGCTCGTAAAGGACGCGCTCGTGCGCCGCGTGCTGGTCCAGCAGCACCAGCCCGCGGTCGGACTCGAAGACGACGTAGAGTTTGCCGATCACACCGAGCAGGCGCAGGGGCACCGCCAGGAGCGGCACGGCGTCGGCCGGCGCGACTGGAGCCGAGGAGTTGGCGGCCGGTGAGAGGGGAGACGCGACCGGAGGGACCGAAGGCGGGGAAGGCGGACGGGAGCCTAGCGGCGGTGGTAAATGGCCGCTGACAGACGGCAACGGGTGGTTGGGGGATCGAGCTGCCTCGAGTTGCGGAAAATCAGCCGGACCCGGCGGCCCAGGCGAGAAAGCGACTCGAGTCGGGGTCGGACTGGACATGCCGGTCGAGGCCGGGGAGATTTGGCCTTGCGCATGAGCGGAAGGCGGGGTGGACTTGAGGTGAAAGTTCAGGAGGGCCTGGCGGACGGCTTGTGCAACGCAATGGCGCACGGCGCGTTCCTGATGGAATTTCACTTCGCGTTTGGCGGGGTGGATGTTCACGTCCACCTCGGCTGGATCCAACTCCAGAAACAGGCAACCGACCGGGTAACGGCCTTTCATCAGGGCGGTGTGGTAACCCTCGACCAGGGCGAAATTCAGGCCGCGATTTTCGACCGGCCGGCGGTTGACGAACAGGTGCTGGCTGTCGCGAGTGGCGCGCGAAACGCCGGGAGCGCCGATAAAACCCCAGACGCGGACTGCGACGACAGGTCGAGGCGGTTCCTGGGCTTCGGATTCGGCCGCCCGCTCGCCGGTGAAATCCACGGGCAGGAGCTGCTCGTCCCCTTCGAGGGCACGGAGACGCTCGCGCAGGGCGTCGTGATGCGCGGTCGGCCCGTCATCCGGTTTGCGGGGGGCCAGTTGCCAGAGCAGGCGATTGTCGTGATGGAAAACAAAGGCGACCGCGGGGTGGGCGAGGGCGGCGAGGGTCAGGTAATGCTGGATGTGGGCGCGCTCGGTCTCTTCGCTCCGGAGAAATTTGCGGCGCACCGGCACGTTGAAGAACAATTGGCGCACCTCGACGCAAGTGCCCGGAGGCGCGCCGGCGGCTTTGACTTCGAGGATTTTGCCGCTGTGGATGACGATCTGCGTGGCGGCCGGCGGTTCGGGGTCGCGCTCGCGGGTGGTGAGGGTGAACCGGCTGACACTGGCGATGCTGGGAATCGCCTCGCCGCGGAAGCCCATCGTCTGGACGGCGTGGAGATCGGCGGCGGATTGGATTTTGCTGGTGGCGTGACGCTCCAGGCAGAGCAGGGCGTCGTCGCGGCTCATGCCCAGGCCGTCGTCGGTCACGCGGATGAGGCTGCGGCCACCGGCCTGGATTTCAATGCTGATGCGAGTGGCCTGGGCATCCAAGGCGTTTTCGACCAG
>JAGWYX010000414.1 GCA_018969165.1 Verrucomicrobiota bacterium | reverse complement strand
GCGTTTGCCTACGTGACCGGTTGCTTTCCTTTGGGCGTGGCGGCGGAGGCCAGGCAGCGCGTGGAACTGGACGGCTTTAACCTCCCGAAGCGTCCAACGATCGAATTCAGGACCGGCCAATCGGGCGAACTCGAGGTGCCGCTGGACCCGAATCGCTTTCGGAGCCGGCGGACGTTGAATGTGGTCGTCGATGACACCCGCGAGTTTGTCGAGCGCGAACCGAACAACGCACCCGCCCAGGCGATGAAAATCACGGTCCCCTGCGCGGTCGAGGGCCGGATTTGGGCCGAAGGCAAAGGGGCGTCCAATGATGTGGACCTGTTCCGCTTCGACGCGCGGGCCGACCAGACCTGGATCATCGAAACGCAGGCGGCGCGGCGCGGGTCGCCGCTGGACACGAAAATCGAGGTGCTGCATCCGGATGGGCGGCCAGTCGAGCGGGCGCAGCTCCAGGCGGTGCGCGATTCGGCGGTTACCTTTCGCGGTTTCGACTCGAACGGTACCGGCGCGCGGCTCGAGAACTGGGGGGAGATGGATCTGGACGAGTATGTGTATTTTCAGGGGGACGTGGCGCGGATTGCGCGCATGCCCCAGGGACCGGATTCGGACATGCTGTTTTACAGCGCGAGCGGCAAGCGCCGCGCCTACTTCGGCACCACGGCCACGGCGCACGCCCTGGACGAACCCTGCTACGTGGTGATCCCGCGGCCGCCCGGGGCCCGGCTGGTCCCCAACGGTCTGCCGGTCTTTCCGGTCTATTATGCGAACGATGACGACGGCGAGCGCCAGTTGGGCACGGATTCGAGGCTGCGGTTTATCGCGCCCCGCGACGGGGCCTACCTGATCCGGGTCAGCGATGCGCGGGGTTACTCGGGCGAGCGTTTTGCCTACCGGCTGGTGCTGCGCCAGGCCCACCCCGATTTCCGCGTCACGCTCAGCGCCAAGAACCTCACGGTCAACCGCGGCAGCGGCCGGAGCTTCGCCGTCAACGCCGAGCGGCTCGACGGATTCGAGGACGAAATCCGGGTGGACCTGGACGGTTTCCCGCCCGGATTCCACGCATCGACGCCGCTGGTGATCCAGGCCGGTCAAACCTCCGCCGAGGGGACCCTGAACGCCGCGCAGGACGCGCCGACGCCCGGCAAAACCGCCTGGGCGAAGATCCGTGTGGTCGCTGCCGCGAGCCTCGATGGCAAGCGCGTCACGCATGCCGTGGATGGTTTCGAGGAGATCAATCTGGAGCCGGCGCCGAAGTTGTTTGTCGGTCTTGAGCCCACGTCGGTGACCAATCGAGTCTTCGTGCCGTCGGCCAATGCAACTCCACCCCTCGAAATCGCGATTGCGCCCGGCCAGAGCGTGCCCGCCTGGCTGCGGGTGAAGCGCAATGGCTACGACGACCTCATCACGTTCACGGTCGAGAACCTGCCCCACGGCGTCATTGTGGATAACATCGGCCTGAACGGGGTGCTGATCCCCAAAGGCCAAAACGAGCGCGAGATTTTCCTGACCGCGGCCAAGTGGGTGCCGGAGACTGATCGGCTGTGTTTCGCCGTGGAAAGTCAGGCGGGCCGGCAAACCTCGTTGCCGGTCTGGCTGCATGTGCGGCGCGCGACGTTGACCGCGGCGACCCGTACCCGATAGCGTCAGGAACCTCGGACAACCTTTTGTCGTACGTACGACAAAAGGTCGTCGAGGAATTCACCTCGAGGCTGGGCGGCAACTATTCGGCGTGGCGCAGCGCCTCGCGGGCCAGTCTGCGCGCCTCTTCCTTCTGCGGGTCGTTGGAGGGAGGTTCGTCGGCCGCCTTTTTCCAGGCCGCGATGGCGGCATGCCTCTGGCCCATCGCCGCCAGCGCTTGTCCGCGCCAAAACTGAATGTCCGCCTCGCGGGCGTCTTGGAGTCTGCCGGTGGCCAGGTTCGCGGGATACTCGAGGGCGCGGTTGAACTGCGCCAGCGCCTCCGCGTTGCGCCCGGCGGCCAAGGCCGCCCGCCCCAAGGCCAGGTGCGCCTGCGCAAAGCAGTCGTGCACCTCGCCCGAGCCTTCCCAGACGCGAATGCGCACCGCGTCCAGCAGCTCCGCGGTCTTGGCAAACTCGCCCAGGCGATTCCGAGCCCGCGCCAGCAGGGCGACGAAATCCGCGCGGTTCTTCCCGGCTGGCCACGCCGCGGTCAACACGTCCCGCGCGCCGACGACCAGCTCCCGGGCCTTGTCTTTGTCCTTTTCCGGATCGGCCAGGGCGAACCGGACTCGGGCCAGGTCGGCCGCGACGATGGGATCGTCGGGGTCGGCCTGGTTGGCGCGTTCGAGGTATTTGGCCGCGCCGATCAGATCGTGGTCGAGCTGGCGGCAGGCCATGCCCAGGGCGCGATCGGCGATGGCTGGCGCCTCGCCCAGGTCGGCGGCGCGTTGCCACTCGGCGCGCCCCTCGGCGTGACGGCCGAGAGAAAACAGCAGGTGCCCCAGATACAGTGCCGCCTTCCCGTCCCGCGGGTCGGTTTTCAAGGCCCAGTGCAGGACCGGCACAGTCTCGAGCCGGTGCGGGAAAACGCCGTCGCTCGGATGCGCCCGGGCGGCGCGCAAGTAATTCGCGGCCGCCCGCGGTTTCTTCAATCGATCCGACAGCCAGGCCGCCCAATAGCTGGCGATCGGGTCCCATTCGGTTGACGTCAGGCGTTCGAGATAGAACGTCCGCAGGATCCGCCACGCCACCTCGGTCTGGCCCAGGTCCGCGTAGGCGCTGACGACTTCCAAGGTGTCTTGGGCCTGCTGCCCGATCCGGCGTTCGAGGCTCAGGGAATGGTTCCCGCGACCCAGGAGCCAGAGGAGGCTCCGCGCCATCGCGTCCAACGGATCCTCGGCCAGGTTCAACTCCGCCGCGCGGACTGCCGCCGCTTTATCGCCTAGCTTCCAGCAGGCGAACGCCAGCCGATTGCGGCAAACCGGGTCGCACCGCCACGGGCCGGGCGCTGACAGCACCCGGACGGCGCCTTCCCAATCGCCGCGGCGGAGCAGGATTTTGCCGATCAACGCGCGTCCCGGGACGGCGGTCGCGGGATTCAGGCAGGCCTTCCAGGCGGCGTCCAGCGCCGGGCCGGGATTCTCCAGGCGCAGTTGCGCCACGCCCAGGGCGAACCACGCCAACCCGTCATCGGCATCGACCGCCACGGCGGCCTGGCAGTCAGCCGGGACGAAAGCCGGACTGCGATCCAGGTTCAGATACGCCAGGCCGGTCCAGGCGGTGACGTTTTTGGGATCTTTCTCCAGTGCCTGATTGAACTGGGATTCGGCCTCCGGGAACCGGGCGAAGAGGTAGTCCTCCCAACCGCCTTGCGCCAACTCCGACGGCGCGCCATCGCGTTTGGCGGGCGCGGGCGGAGTGCGGACCGGCAGCGCCAGCGGGACACCGAATCGGGCCAGGACCTGCCGGTCGGACCCCAGTTCGACTTCGACTGGCGCCGCGCCGCCGGCGACCGTGAGTGTCACGCTGGCGGACCGCTTCGGTGAGATGCTCGTCCGCCCGCGGGCCACGGTATCGGTTCCCCGCCGGACGCGCACGTCCACCGGGTCCCAGGCGCCTGTGCCGATCAAGCGCAAGCGCAGCGTTGAGCCGTTCCAGGCGGCGTTCACCGCGACGTCGCGATTGGCGAAGGTGAACCCGCCGGTGCCATGCACGGGGTACCACCACTCGTTCCACTCGACGGCCTCGAGGGGATCGAGCCGGCCGACTTCGGCCTGCGTCGGTAACGGGCCCGTCTGCACCTCGTTGTAAGGACCGTCGCTGTCGGTGAGATCGTGTTCGTACATTCGGCCATAGCCGCCGTGGCCCCAGGTCCAGGCCTTCTTGCCGACCAGTTGGTGGTGGTCCGCATACGCCACGACTCCGCGGTCCGCTCCGTCGTCGTAGCAGCCGAAGAAGTCCTGGTCACACTCGAAGGCGAAGATGGAGGAGGCATCCTGGTAACTTCGGCCCAGGCTGAGATCCTTGCCCTGGGAGATGGGCCAGGTGAAAAACACCTTGCCGCTGTGGTCGGTGCCGAGGGTCATCGGGTAGATGAACCGGAACCCCGGCGAGTTCGGCACCGCGGTGCAGTTCCAGAAATAATACGGGCGCACCGTCTCGGCGGCGTTGTAAATCCGGACGCGTTCCTCGAGCAACGACCGGCCCGGCCGCAGCGTCACCACCACCGTCCAATGCGTCTGATAGATTCGTTCCACCTCGCCGATGGCCACCGACCGCGAGCCGTCGGGGGCTGGCGGCAGGATTTCGACATCGACCGGTTGGACGGCGCCGACGGTGTGGCCGGTGGGGCCGGTGTTCCACTCGACGCCGCCGGACGTCCACGCGCCACACAAGCCGATCAGGCCCGGTTTGACGACGTGGTTGACATAGAACATCGGTTGGCCGGTGGTCTTGTCGAGGACCTCGTAGATTTTTCCGCCGAGCGCGGGCAGGAAGGTCACGCGCAGGCACTCGTTCTCCAGGACGACTGTGCGCCACGTGTGCGGCGTCTTGACCGAGCTGAGATTGTCGAACATCGGGTAGGGATAGATATTGCGTCCGTCGGTGCCGCGGAAAAACGGGTGGCGCACCGCCGGCCACCAGGGGTAGGTGGGAAGCTCGAGGGTCCCTTCATGGGCCTCGACGCCTCCGGCCCGAAGGCGAATCGGCCAAAAGACGAGGGC
>JAGWYX010000413.1 GCA_018969165.1 Verrucomicrobiota bacterium | reverse complement strand
GCTGGCGCCCGCGACCAAGGCTTATCACCGGATCTGGCTCGAAGGCCAGGAACTGAAGAATCTCGACGACGAACCTGACTACGTTGATCCCCTGTACGGCAAGTATTACCTGCCGCGGAAGTTCAAGACCGCTTTCGCCATTCCGCCGCTGAACGACATCGACATTTTCACGAACGACCTGGGTTTCATCGTCATCGCGGAGGGGGATCGGCTGCTGGGCTTCAACCTGATCGCCGGCGGCGGCATGGGGATGTCGCATGGGAACGCGCAAACCTTCCCGCGGCTGGCGGACGTGATTGGGTTTCTGACGCCCGAGCATGTCGAGGCGGCGGCCAAGGCGGTGCTGACGATTCATCGGGATTTTGGCGATCGGACCAATCGCAGGCACGCCCGTCTGAAGTACGTGCTGGAGGAACGCGGGGTGGATTGGTGCCGCGGGGAGATCGAGCGACGCGCCGGCATCCGGCTCGAACCGGCCCGGCCCTTCGAGTTCACCCGCCAGGGCGACTTGCTCGGCTGGCAACACCAGACCGACGGCAAGCTGTTCCTGGGCCTGTTCGTCGAGAATGGGCGGATCAAGGACGCGCCCGGTTACCAACTCAAGACCGCGCTACGCAAGGCGGTCGAGACCTTCCGCCCGGAGGTGCGCTTCACCGCCTCGCAAAACGTGCTGCTGGTCAACCTCCCGAAGGAGCAGCGCGACGCGGTGACGCGGGTCATGGCCGAGCACGGCGTGTCGGTGGACAATCCGTATTCGCCAACGCGCCTGGCCTCGATGGCCTGCCCGGCCCTGCCCACGTGCGGATTGTCTCTCGCCGAATCCGAGCGGATCATGCCGGACCTGCTGACGCGGATCGAGGGGCTGCTGAAGGAACTCGGCCTGGCGGAGCAGGAACTGGTTGTGCGCATGACCGGTTGTCCGAACGGTTGCGCGCGGCCCTACCTGGCGGAGATCGGATTTGTGGGCAAGGCGCCGAACAAGTATCAGCTTTATCTCGGAGGAAACGAGGCCAGCACGCGGATGAACCGGCTCTACAAGGACGGCGTCAAGACCGAGGAAATCATCAACGAACTCCGGCCGTTGTTGGTCCGCTACGTGAACGGGCGCACGCCGGGGGAGCGGTTCGGCGATTTTTGCGCGCGCACGGTCTGGAACGAGCCGGCAGCCGCGCAGAACTAGCGCGCACCATCGAGCCATGCTGACCGCCGCCGAGATTCACGCCCTCAACCGACGCTTCGAGCACGAGCCGACCGAGAAGGTCCTTGCTTGGGCGGCGGAGCGCTTCGGGGCGCGCGCGGCCATCGGCACCAGCTTCCAGGGGGCCGGGTTGGTCATGATGCACCTGGCCAAGACGCACGGCATTGCGTTGCCAGTGTTCACGCTGGACACGGGCCTGCTGTTCCCCGAAACACTCCAGTTGAAGCGGGACCTCGAGGCCTTGCTCGAGATCCAGATCGAGGCCGTGCAACCGGACCTGACGGTCGAGCAACAGGAGGAGGCCCAGGGCCCCAAACTGTGGAAGCGGGACCCGGACCTTTGCTGCACGATCCGGAAGGTGCTGCCACTGCAGGGCAAGCTCGGGGAATTGGACTGCTGGATCACCGGGCTCCGGCGGCAGCAATCCGAAGCCCGCTCCCAGGTATCGATTGTCGAGGTCTATGTCTTCGACGAGGCCACGCGGCGCGAGATCGTGAAGCTCAACCCGATGGCGCACTGGACGCGCGAGGCCGTGTGGCAGTACCTCCGCGAACACGAGATTCCTTACAACCCGCTCAACGACCAGGGCTATCGCTCGATTGGCTGCTGGCCGTGCACGCGCAAAACGAGCCAGGGCGACCACGAACGCGCCGGTCGCTGGACCGGGTTCAAGAAGGTCGAGTGCGGCATCCACACCTTTATGTCCAAGAAGGCCGACTTCGAGATCTGACCCATGGATTACCTTTCCAAGCTGGAGAACCAGAGCATCTACATATTGCGGGAGGCCTACCACAAGTTCGATCATTTGGCGATGCTGTGGAGCATCGGCAAGGACTCGACGGTGCTGCTGTGGCTGGCGCGCAAGGCGTTCTTTGGGCACGTGCCCTTTCCGCTGGTGCACGTGGATACCAGCTACAAAATCCCGTCGATGATCGAGTATCGGGACCGGCTGGTGCGGGAGTGGAAGCTGGAGCTGGTGGTGGGCAAGAACCAGGCGGTGCTCCAGAGCGGGGTGACCTATCCCAACGGCAAGGCCACGCGGGTCGAATGCTGCGGCACGCTCAAGAAGGACGGGCTCAAACAGGTGCTCGACAAGCACCATTTCACCGGCGTGATCGTCGGGGTGCGGCGGGACGAGGAGCCGACGCGGGCCAAGGAGCGGTATTTCAGCCCGCGGGACAAGAACATGGAATGGAACGTGACGGACCAGCCGCCGGAGTTGTGGGACCAGTTCAAGACGGATTTCGAGCCGGGCACGCACATTCGGATTCACCCGTTGCTGCACTGGACGGAGTTGAACATCTGGGAGTATATCGAGCGGGAGAGTATCCCGGTGATTCCGCTGTATTTCGCCAACGGCGAGGGCAAGCGGTATCGGAGCCTGGGGTGCGCGCCGTGCACGTTTCCGATTCCATCGCAGGCGCGGACGGTGCGGGAGATCATCGAGGAGTTGCGGCAGACCAAGACGAGCGAGCGGTCGGGCCGGGCGCAGGACAAGGAGAGCGAGGACGCCTTCGAGAAGCTGCGGCGGGATGGGTATATGTGAGAATCAGTGCTCAGAATCGGTGTTCGGAATCAGGGTATGAAGATTGAGCGTTTTGAGGATTTATTGGCCTGGCAGGAAGCCAGGGGATTAACGCGGGAGGTCTACGCCCTCGCCCCTCAGACACCGCTGAATCGTGATTTCGGCTTGCGGGACCAGTTGCAGCGCGCTGCGGTCTCGGTGATGTCGAATACGGCGGATGGCTTCGAGCGAACCGGCCGCCAAGAGAAGCTGCACTTTATGAACATTGCGCGGGCTTCCTGTGCGGAGGTCAAGTCGCTGCTTTACGTCTGCCTGGACAACCGGTACCTGGGTCCTTTGGACGTGACTGAACTTCAGACACGGTGCACCAAGATCGGCCGCCTGCTTTCCGGCCTGATCCGATCCGTCGCCACCCGTTCCTCCAGCCCTTCCTCTGGTTCGGGCGCTGAACACTGATTCCGAACACCGATTCCGATTCCTGACACTGAATCTGTGCATGACTGAGCAATTGAAGATTGTGATTGTGGGCCATGTGGATCATGGCAAGTCCACGTTTGTGGGGCGGCTGTTTCACGACACCGGCTCGCTGCCGGAGGGCAAGCTGGAGCAGTTGCAGCAGATTGCCCAGCGGCGCGGGGTGCCCTTTGAGTGGGCCAACCTGATGGACGCCCTGCAGGCGGAGCGGGACCAGAACATCACGATCGACACGGCCCAGATTTGGTTTCGGACGGCCAAGCGGCAGTACGTGATCATCGACGCGCCGGGGCACAAGGAGTTTTTGAAGAACATGATCACCGGGGCGGCCAGTGCGGAGGCGGCGTTGTTGTTGATCGACGCGCACGAGGGGGTGCAGGAGCAATCCCGGCGGCATGGTTACCTGCTGAACCTGCTGGGGATCCGGCAGATTGCGGTATTGGTCAACAAGATGGACTTGGTGGGTTACGCCCGGGAGCGGTTCGAGCAAATCCAGGGGGAGTATCGGGCATTTTTGCAGACGCTGGGGGTGACGCCCAAGGTGTTCATTCCGATGTCGGCCAAGCACGGGGACAACGTGGCCCGGCGCAGCGAGCAGATGGGGTGGTGGAGGGGGCCGACGGTGGTGGAAGCGCTGGACGAGTTTGCGGTGGCGGAATTGCCGAAGGACCAGCCGCTGCGGTTTGTGGTGCAGGATGTTTACCGGTTCGATCACCGGCGGATACTGGCCGGGCGGGTCGAGTCCGGAACGGTGCAGGTGGGGGACCGGCTGCTGTTTTGTCCGAGCAACAAGGTGAGCACGGTCAAGAGCATCGAGCGGTGGAGCGCGCCGGCGGGGGAGAGCGCCAGCGCCGGGGAATCGATCGGGATCACGCTGAGCGAGCAGATATTTGTCGAGCGGGGGGCGGTGGGGGCGCGGGAGACGGCGCCGCCGTATGCCCTGACGCGGTTCAAGGCGCGGTTGTTCTGGCTGGGGCACGCGCCGTTGCGGCGGGGGCGGCCGTACAAGCTGAAGTTGGCGACGCAGGAAGTGGAGTGCGAGATCGACCAGGTGGAGAAGGTGATCGACGCCTCGACGCTGGCGACGGTGGCGCGGAGGAAGGTTGATGGTTGTGGTCTGTCGGGTGCTGGTGGCGAGGACTCGGGCAGCCGAACTCCCCACGAACCGGCTGGAGAAGGACGCTTGCTCTCCCCGGCCCTGGCCTCCGCTGCCCGCGGAGGAGAGGGTGCCCGCAGGGCGGGAGAGGAGGGATCTATCCAGATCACCGAGCCAATCACCGGGAACCGGCTCACCGAGGACTCGACTTACGTGGGCCGGCACGAGGTGGCCGAGTTGTATGTGCGGACCAAGCGGCCGGTGGCCTTTGACGCGCACGCCGAGATTGTGCCGACGGGGCGATTTGTGATTGTGGACGGCTACGAGGTGGCGGGGGGCGGGATCGTGGCGACGGACAGTTATCCGCGGCGGACCGCCCGCCCGCTCCCAAGATCCAACTACGAGCTTTTTAAC
>JAGWYX010000412.1 GCA_018969165.1 Verrucomicrobiota bacterium | reverse complement strand
GACCCCACCATAGAACTTCTCCGACCCGATCCGCGGCGAACGCCAGAAGAAATAGAGCACCCCCGTCGCCCCGCGCGACAGCAGTTGGTAGGCGAAGAGCCGGACCACCCCCGGCCGGAGCAGGGAGTTGACATCCTGCCAGTTCACATGGCCCGCTTTGGCCTCGATTACCCAGAACCCTTCGTCGCCACCCGGGGTCCTGACGCCCGCCTTGCGCAGGGAGCGCATGATATCCAGCTCGATGGCGTTCTCCGCCGGCTTGGGCTTGATGGTGGCGTAGCTATCCAGGGACACGAAATCCAGCACCTCGGCCATGTCGAAGTGGTCGTAGTGCCGGCTCAACGCCCGCAGGTTGGTGGTCACGGGAACGCCCGGGGTCAACTCGTGGAGGAGGTCGGCCTGCATCTTGACATAGGCGACGCAGGTGTCGCTGGAGAACCGCATCCAGTCCAGCACCAGGGCCGGGTTGTGGACGGTGGGGGCGAGCATCGGCATGGGCACCTGGGCGAAGTCGGTGACGATCTGACCCCAGAACCGGCTGCCCATCTGCTCGTTGAGCCGCTCGACGGTCTCGTATTTGGCCTTGAGCCAGGCCTGCCAGTCGCGCCGCGTCTCCTCGTTGAAGGACGATTCGGTGTGATGTCCGCCCAGACCGTTGTCAATCTGCCAGGCGAGGAGGGCGGGGTGACGACCGAGGGCCTGGGCCAGGGCGGTCACCAGGCGCTTGCAGCAATCCCAGTACACGTTGCTGTTCATGCAATAGGCCCGGCGCGTGCCTTCCCGCCGTGGCAATCCCCGGTCGTCCAGCGGCAGAATCTCCGGGTACTTCTGGCTCAGCCAGATGGGCGGTGCCGCCGTGGGCGTGCCCAGGACCACCTTGATCCCCGCCTCCGCCATCACATCCATGGCGCGTCGCATCCAGTCGAAATCGTATTTGCCCTCCTCGCGTTCATAGAGGCCCCAGGCGAACTCCCCCATGCGGACCACGTTCATGTTGGCCGCCACCATCAGCTCCGCATCCCGCTTCCAGCGGGTTTCCGGCTCCTGGGCCGTGCCGGCGTACGGGTAAACCCAATGCTCAGGGTGGTAGTCGCTGCCAAAGTACATAGGTTGTTCGGCCGGGCCTGCCGGAATTCTAGGGCACTCGCCGGACTTTGCAATTCCAAATTCGCGCTTCTTTTTTCACCCTGCGCAATTTTCAACAGGCCGGACGCAGACGGCCGGGTGGCGACTGCCCGGGGGCAGGCGCCTGCGCGAAGGCGATCGGGGTGTCTCGCGGCACGTTGCGAAGTGAGATCGAGGTCGAGTTTACCCCCGTAACAGCGACGGATGCCGGCGGTGTTGAAATTCATTCATCGTTATCAGCGAAACGTTGCGTGCTCGAGCACCGGCAAGTGGTATGCGCCGTGCTGGGTGCTCCCTCCAGTCCGAGCCGGTCGGCGCGAAGTCCGATCCTGGCTCAAGAGAACCTGGAACGCAGAACGAACAACCCGACTCATCCAATGAACCCATTATTCAGGAGCGGCAGCCGGTTTATCACCGCGGGCACATGCCTGGGGATCGTCCTTGGCGGCGCGAGTGCCTTGCGCGCCCAGTCCGCCTCGTCCACGTCCGATGACAAGCTCAACCAACTGGAGCAGCAGAACAAGGATCTGCAAAAGCGATTGGATGCCCTGGAGGCCATGGCCAGGAAGGAAGGCCTGATCGAGGGCGGTCCGCCGGCCAAGAAGGCCGTCTCGGCGCTGTCGGATGTGACGCTCAGCGGGTTCGTGACGACTTCCTTTTTCCACGATAGCACCGAACCGCCGGCCAGCATCGGTCACGAATCGCCGGGCTACTTGTGGAACCGCATCAACGATTCGTTTTCGCTCAACTTCGTCGAGCTGACCCTGGCCAGTCCGAAAGTCGAGCGCAGCGGCGATAAGTTTGACGTCGGCTACTCGATATCTCTGATCGCCGGGCAGGACGCCCCGTTTGTGAACACGAGCAGCGGGGTAATCGGCTTTGAATTCGTCCGGGAGGCCTATATCGACATGAACCTCCCGATCGGGACCGGTCTGGACGTGCGCGCCGGCGAGCTGGTGTCGTTGCTGAATTACGAGTCGGGGTTTGGCGGGGCCTACAACAACAATTTCTCGCAGGGCAATCAGTGGTTTCTGACCGGCAACCCGCCCGACGAAGGGATTCAACTCGGTTACACGCTCAACGACTGGTTGGACGTGAAGTTCCGGGTGCAGAACGGCCTGTTCGCCGGCCCGATTGACAACAACATTTCCAAGACGTTCATGGGCGCCATCGATATCAAGCCGACCGACAAGCTGTGGTTGAACCTGATCGGGTTTGGCGGCCGCGAAGACGCGATCTTCGTGCAGTCGGTCTGGGGCGCGTCCCTGCTGGGCGGCTGGCAAGCCACCGACAAACTGGGCTTCGGGACGGAACTGGACTACTGGCGGTTTGAGAATCCGGCCGGCTCGCTGGCGGTGACCAGTGGCAGCGCCCCGGCGGGTGAGTCGCCGGTCTGGTCCACCGGCCTGTGGGCCTCCTACGATTTCACCAAGCAAGTCGGCCTGGCCTTGCGCGCCGATTTCCTCAGTGACAAGAACGGGGTGGATGCGACGAGTTTGGGAGACGGCGCGCCGCTCGGGTTCCTCAACCCGCCCGGCACTGGCCAGGACCTGTCCAGTCTGACCCTGACCCTGAACTACAAGCCCATTCCGAACTTGAAACTCCAGCCGGAGATTCGCCTGGACCACACCTCGTGGTCCGGAGGATTCGTGGCCGGCAAACAATACCGGGTCATCGTGGGCGCCGGCGCCTCCTATCTCTTCTAACCCAACGCATCCAAACGCAACCCCCTTCGGATCACACCCTCGATCCGAATCCAAACTCCAACCTGTGCTTATGAAAAAGTTCCTGCTGGCATTGGCCATCTGCCTGGTCTTCCTGGGCGCGCGCGTTCCCTGCCGCGCCGCCGATGACACCGTCAAAGTCGGCATCCTCCACTCCCTGAGCGGCACCATGGCGATCAGCGAGACCTCGTTGCGCGACATGCTGCTGTTTGCCTTCGACGAGATCAACGCCGCCGGCGGCATCAAGATCGGCGACAAGACTTACAAGATCGAGCCGGTGATCGTGGACGGCGCCTCGAACTGGCCGTTGTTCGCCGAGAAGGCCAAGCAACTGCTGGAAGAGGACAAGGTGGCCGTGGTCTTCGGTTGCTGGACCTCGGTGAGCCGCAAGTCGGTGCTGCCCGTGTTCGAGAAGGACAACGGCATGCTCTTCTATCCCGTCCAGTACGAAGGCGAGGAGCTGTCCAGGAACATCTTTTATACGGCGGAGGCGGTGAATCAACAGGCCACGCCCGCGGTGGATTACCTGTTGGGCCAGGGCAAGAAGAAGTATTACCTGATTGGCACCGACTATGTTTACCCGCAGACCACCAATCTGATCCTGTATAAGTATCTCTTGCTGCACGGCATCTCGCTGGCGGACATCGGCGGCGGCCTGCGCAAGGACTCGACCGGCAAGGTGATCTCCGCCGGCAAATACACCCCCTTCGGCCATACCGACTACCAGCAGATCGTCGCCGAGATCAAGCAGTTCGCCGCCAGTGGCGACGCGTGCGTCATCAATACGATCAACGGCGACTCGAACGTGCCGTTTTTCAAGGAGATCGCGGCCGCGGGCCTGAGCCCGGCGGATTGCCCGGTGGTTTCCTTCAGTTTGGCGGAGGATGAATTGCGCAGCCTGCCGACCAAGGACCTGGTGGGAGAGCTGGGTTGCTGGACTTATTTCATGTCGATCAAGTCGCCGGAGAACAAGGCCTTCCTGCAACGGTGGAACGACTGGCTCAAGACCGAGAGCTACCCCGGCGTCGTCAAGGAAAAACGCGCCGTGGATAGCCCGATGGTGCTCTCCTACGATGGGGTCTATCTGTGGAAGGCCGCGGCGGAGAAGGCGGGTAGCTTTGATGTGGACAAGGTGCGGGAGGTGCTGGAGTCGGGCGACATCAGTTTCAACGGGCCCGGCGGCAAGATCACCATGCAGAAGAACCACCACGCCACCAAGACCGTCTATATTGGCGAGACCCGCGCGAATGGGCAGTTCAAGATTCTCAAGGAATTTCCCGACGTGTTCGGCGAGCCGTTCCTGCTCAAGGGCCTGGATGAGAAACTCGCCGCCAAGGGACAATAGCGGAAGCTCGAGCCGGGTCCGCCCGCGCGGCTGAGGCTCCTCCGCTCAGCCCGCGCATAGGGAGACCGGCTTGGGTCTGCCGGCGAAGCGAGGGGCGGAGTGCGACACTCCGCCCCTCGAACGTCAGATGAGAGCAGCTACCGCAGGGACGCCAAGCTTGACTCGGGCGCCACAAGTTCCCAGGGTCAGGGAATCCAATTCATGAACCGTCCGCGTCTGATGCGTTGCCTGAGCAGCCTGGGCGTCGGTCTGGCTATCACCTGCCTGGCGGCCGGGCCAGTCGGCGCCGCCGGGACCAATCCCGACGACGTGGCTCTCCGCGGGAAGCTGGTGGGGGCCATTCTGAGCAAGGGCGCCGCCCAGCAAAAGCTCCTGGGCGAGCTGGGCGATTCCGGTTCGGCGGTCGTACGCGAGGTGCTGCTGGCTTGGACCCGGGACAGCGTGTACCTCTTCGAGGCGACGAACGCCGTCCCGATCCCCGTGCTGCTCGAAGACCAGCAGGATGCCGCGGGCAAGGCGCGGGCG
>JAGWYX010000411.1 GCA_018969165.1 Verrucomicrobiota bacterium | reverse complement strand
AGTCCGCACGGTTTGACCGGCGCGGAGTTTCTGGTTGACCACGTCCATTTGAGCTTCGAGGGCAACTACCTCCTGGCCGGGTTGATCGGCCAGCAAATCGGCCGCGTCCTGTCCCTGATCGACCCGGCGGTCAAGCGCCCCTGGCCGACGATGGCCGAGTGCGCGCGCGCCGTGGCGCTGACCGGTTGGGACCGTTACCAATTGGTCCAGACCATGCGCGGGCGGCTCAGCAAACGGCCGTTCGACCACCAGCTCTTCCACGCGGCCACGCTCCAGGCCCTGGCGACGCAACTCAAGGATTGGGAGCCGTTCACGCGCCCGGACTCCTTCCCGGCCTGGAAGGCGATTTATGAAGGGGCGCTGGCGGCGGCGCCCGGCGACTGGTTGCTGCACGCCCAGTACGCCAAGTTGCTCGAGAATTTCAAAGTGCCGCAAGACGCCGTTCGGGAATGGCGCCAGGTCGTCCGCCTGGTGCCGGAATACGCCATCGGTCATTATCAACTGGCGCGGTTGCTGGACCGCGGTCCGGACCGGGCCGAGGCCAGGCAGCAAGCTCTCGAGGCATTGCGCTGGTGGCCGGATTTTCCCCAGGCCCTCAACAGCCTGGGTATCGCGCTGGCCCACGACGAACAATTCTCCGAGGCCTGCCGCCGGTTCGAGCGGGCCCTGGAGTTGGACCCCTACTTGTTCAACGCGCAGATCAACTGGGCCATGACCCTGGAGGCCGCCGGTCGGTCCGCCGCCGCCTTGACCCATTATTCCAACGCCGTGAGCCTCCAGCCCGAGAATCCCGACCTGCATTTCCGCCTCGGCGTGGCCCTGGCCAAACAAGGCAATCGCTCCGACGCCATCGCCCAGCTCCGCGAAACCCTCCGCCTGGATCCGAACCACCCGGGCGCCCGCGAACAATTGACCCGCCTCGAGGGCCTGCTCTCGACCGCGCCCGCCCCGGTCGGACCCGCGGCGACCAATGCGGGTTCATTGCCGCCGGAAAGGTGACGAACCAGGAGCTTGTCGCCATGCCCCGGCGCCTGCGGATGTTCAAGCTCGGCGTGCCCATTGCCGGGGCGGTGTTCCGGCTATGCAGGCGCGGTGGACGCCCTCCGCCGGCTCGGGGAAAACCCGGCGCGCGCGGGGTGGGGGGCGAACTGGCGTTGGCCTGCAATAATCGGGGGGTGGTTCGCCGCGCCGAAGGAAAACTGAGCATCGCCATCAGCGATTCTGACAGCGCGATTCAAATCCTGCGCCGGCTGCACGAACAACCTCCGTCTCCCCTCGAGCAAACCAACCGCGCGCCACGCTCCTCCGCCGGTACGCCCCGGGCGGATAGGGTGGTCGCCATTGCGTATTCCGAGGCGACCGTTGACCTGCTGTCGCGGCCGGCGGTTTGTGCGGAAGACCACGAAACCGTGACGGCGATCGCCCTTGCAACGAGCCTGAAGAATCGCGGCTGTGCGCGGCGCGCCCTGGGAATCCCCTCGGACGCCCATCTCCACGTTTGACCAGCTTCGCCTCGACCCGCCGTGGTCCAGGTTTCGTAATCACGGGAACCAGCTTGATCGTCCCGTCCGAGTCCGCTTCGTGCGCAAAAACGTGTCCCGGTTCCGTTTGCGGGAGCCTGACACGCTGGCGATCATCGACGGCCACCGTTTTCATCCCGGGGAGATTCCCGCTGCCCTTGCCTGGTTGCGTGTGATGACACGTGCAATGGGACCATGAACCGCACGGGATCGGACCGCGGCTTGTCCCAAACCGCGGTCCGGTTCATGGAGAGCCGGGCGTTGCCTTGTGGTCCACCGGGGTCGGCCGCGGGCCTTCCGGTGCCGGTTCAACCAATGATTCGCCATCCATTTGTGTCGGCATTTCGCGGCATCGCCGCCCGGAGATTAATTAGTTTTTCCCAATCGGTCCTCGCCCGACTCAGAAGTGCTACTTAAAAATTGCATACATGCCACTTTTTTCTTGTCACCCCCCATTGCGCGGTCATAACGTTCGCTTAATCACTGATGCAACCAAGCTGCTCTTATCCGCGGGACTTGGTGTCGGGCCCGGCTGTCGCCGGCGCCGGGCTGCCAAAGTTCATGAAGGGCGGGCTTGGCCGGGGGACGGGGAATCCCGGGGCAGGTAGGAGTTCAAAATCCAGAAAATAAGGACAACGTATGCGCTATAGAATCCGAAACATGTCGTTCGGGGTGCTGGCCGCCCTGGCGATGGCAATCCCGAGTTCTTCAAAAGCGGGGTCATTTCAGGCCGACTTCAACACCGATCCGAGTGCGATCTTGAATTTCGGCGGCAGCCTGTGGGATGGTGTCACCACAAGCCACACCGGCACGGCGAAATGGATTCCCAGCGGTGGGGCGGGCCCGTTCGGGACGACCACCAATGGCCCTGTCCTGGGCCAGACCAATGACGGGTTCCTGCAGCTCACTTTTGGCGATCCTTCTTGCAGCGGGACGTTGGGGAGCTATGAAATCGGAGGCGTGCTCTTCACGAATTTTGATGGCAACCTCATCGTGCAGGCATTCACCTTCGAGTGCGATCTGAGAATTGGCAATGGCAATCCCAATCCCGCGGATGGTTTCAGCATCAACTATTGCGCGAACAATGATCCGGTCGTTTTGGCCTTGCAGGCCGGGGACACCTTTGCGGACATGAACAATCAGATCTCGTCCAACGGTGGGCAGTTCTCTGACAACGGGAATAGCGGCGACACTAGTCTGGCCGAGGAAGGGACTTCCACCGGGTTGGCGATCGGCTTCGATTTGTGGGATAGCGGCGATTACACGATCCCGCCCAACCCGCCGGCAATCGGTTTAGTCGCCCAAGGCATCACGCACGATGGCATCGGCTTGGACATCCGTGTGGATGACGTGTTGATTGACACCTTCTCCATGCCCGACGGGACCACGCAAGGAACTCGGGATCAGTTTGGCAACTCCATTACCGGGGCGAATAGCAACGGTGACCCGACTGGAACAGACTACTTGGCGATTGAGACTGGACTGCACGACGGGACCGGTTGCAATACCAATCTCTACTGGGTGCATTTCAAGGCGGTGTTGGATACCAACGGCTTCGTCAATGTTTGGTGGAAGAATCACCAGATCATTACAAACCTTCAGGCGAACTTTCTGCCAACCCCGGGGCGGCTGTTAATGGCGGCGCGCGTCGGTGGCAATGCGGCCAACATCGATGTTGATAATATCCAGATTACCACCATCCCGGCGCACAAAGTCCTGATCGGTGCCTTGAAAGGGACGGCGACCGGCTTCACGGTGGAGACCGAGGATTCGGGCGGAGTGACCGCGGAGACCAACTCCTTCCAATTGACGCTGAATGGGACCGGCGTCTCTCCGACCTATGTGAACAAGGACACCAACGGCATCACCACGGTGGCATACAAGAATTCTGCAAGTCCTTCGCCAGCGGGCGCAACGAACGTGGTCACTATCTCGCTTAAGGATAATAATGGCGAGACGATCGGCCCAGCCACTCTGACATACGTGGTGCCCGGTTACTTGGTGTTGCCGGCGTCGTTTGCGGTGACCAACGTGGATACCAGCCAACCCGGCTTCCTGGTCAAGGCCTACCAGGTGACGAATAACCTGGACAACGAGATCAATCTCGCCGAGGCCGTCTTGCACGGCGACTACGGTCCGAACGTCGCGACCCTGACCGCGTTCACCAACGGTCCGAACCATGACGCCTATGTCGAGACCAACGTGATCAACTACGCCATTTATGGCTCGGATGGCGTCACGCTGGCGGCGGCCGGAGATTACCAGCAGCGGAATGATGCCAACGGCAACCCTCTGCCCATCCACCAAAACGCCGCGGGCAATCCGTCGTCAGGCAACGTCCCAGACGTGATCTTCCCCGGCATCCCGGGCGCGGCTTTACCGAACGGTGCCCAAAACCAGATTAACTTCACGGAGGAAGTCCGCACTTACCTGCAGTTCCCGAAGCCCGGTTTGTACAAACTGACCGTCAACAGCGATGACGGCTGCCGCCTCGAGATCGGCGACGGCAACGCCGCGCGCGACCAGTTCAGCGGGCTGACCGTGGTGCAGTTCGACGGTGGGCGCGGCACGTCCGACAGCACGCAGACGCTCTATGTGCCGCAGGCCGGCTTCTACGCCGTGCGCATCCTCTACTTCCAGGGCGGCGGCGGTGCCGGCCTCGAGTTCAGCGCGGTCAACGATGACGGCCCGGCGGGTGCGGATGGCACCACGGCGCTGGTCAACGACTCCTTCCCTGGCGCCCTCAGCGCGTATCGGGCCTGCAGCCAACCGGCCCCGGTCACGGCGAGTTACGTGACGCCGGTGCCCGGCATTACGCAATCGGTGCGGCCGGAGAACGGCGTTTATGTTGAACTCACCGACGGCGCGACGGCCACGGTCAATGGCGGCTCGATCAGCTTGACGGTTAATGGCGCGCCGGTGCAAGCGACGGTGGCCAAGAACGGCTCGGTCACCTCGGTCAGCTACAGCCCGCCCGGTGGGGCGTGGCCGCAGAACACCGCCAGCCCGGCGGGTGACAATTGGCCGCCGGACCCGACGGTGACGTGTGTGTTGACCTTCGCGGACAACAGCACGCCGCCGGTGACGCGCACGAACGCCTGGTCGTTCAACACGATGGAGTATCGGAGTGTCCCGCCCAGCTTGGCGCTGCCCGCCTCGGCCGTGGATACGACCAAGGGCGGCTTCCTGGACAAGGCCTA
>JAGWYX010000410.1 GCA_018969165.1 Verrucomicrobiota bacterium | reverse complement strand
CAACGCCGTCGGTCCTTGGTTTGCCGGGCCAGGTCCAGGTAACTGGAGATGCGAGTGACCACTCCCAGAACCAGGCACAGCACCAGGGGCAGCAGCGGCACCTTGGGCTCGACGCGGCCCTCGCGCACACTCCGCAGCAGACCTTTGAGATCAAAGACCTTCGTGCGGTACTGCAGGAATTGCGCGAGTCGGTTCACTCGGCCTGGAGGCGATCACCGCGGCGGAGCAGTTCGGCGTTGATTTGGGAGACTTCTTCGACCCCTTCCATGAAGCGGCGGTAAGCGGCGGTGCCGGCCCGGGCCTGCTGCTGTTGCTCGGGAGCCTTGAGCAGGAACTTGCGGACATGCCCGGCGGCCAGGCAGAGGGTCAGGTAATAGTAGGGGCCGTGCTTTTGACCCTGATGACAGGAACAGGCGGCCTTGCCACAGGTCAGGAATTGCTCGACGCAGGAGGCGCGCAGGAGATCGGCAGGCAGGCGCAGTTGGCGCAGGAGGGCGGCTTTGCGTTGGCGTAGCGAGAGGGTGGACTTGCGTTGGAGTTCGAATACCTTCGCCATATATATAACTAGGCCATCAGAAACGCGGGCCAAGTCAAGCGAATACGAAAACGCTAGGCGATACCGAAAACGGCTTGGCGGGATTCAAGCCCCCGCCTCGATTGAGGTTATGAACCGACTCTCAATCGAGCTTCCGAAATCGCCGCGCGCAGCTCGGCGGCGCACTCGCTAGAGTCCCTGAATCCTAAAACTCGTTGTGGACAGATCGGTTCTTTGTAACTCTTCCGGCAGGGACGACGCGCCGCGCCATCCGCGCCCCGTTCAGCGGCGCGGGGCGAAAGCCGGCAGCGAACGCTTCCAGTCCAACGCGGCGTCTCCTAAACGCCGGGTCAGCTCTGACTTCGTGTCCGCCACGTCGCTGGTTTCATTCGGGTCAGCGTCCAGGTCCTAGTCGTCCTTTCCATCGCCGTCCAGCGGGCGTGTCGGTGGAGTCCCTTCCTCCACGACGGTGAGGTTTCAAGGCCGTGAATGTGTCATTACTTAAGTACGACCCCTTTTCGACCCACGCCGGGCAATGCCAGATCCCCAGCGAATTGCCGCAGCAGGGCCAGATCGGGCTCTTCATGTTGTAGAGGGCCGCGTTCCAGTTGCTTAAACAAATCAAGCGGGCCTGAGCCGTTGGTTTGTCAACGGCGGGGGGCTGTGTTAAGCATGGAGGGATGGGAACAACGAAGCAGGGCGCCGCCCTGTGGCGCCAGCCGCAGGGTCGTGCGGGGCTGATCCTGGTCGCCGTCTTTTGGCCGTTGAACTGGCTGCTGCCAGACGCGACAATGCGGAGTTCGTTCTTCTTTTTCCCGCTCTGGCTGGGCTACGTCCTGGTGGTGGACGCGTGGGTGGTCGGGCGCAGCGGCACTTCGCTCCTGACGCGCTCGCGCCGGGAGTTTCTCGGGCTGTTTTGCGCCTCGGCGCCCGCCTGGTGGCTGTTCGAGTGGATCAATCAGCGAACCGGCAACTGGGAATACCTGGGGACCGGCGTGTTCAACAATTTCGAGTATGCGGTGCTGTGCACGTTGTCCTTCTCGACGGTGATGCCGGCGGTGTTTGAAACCGCCGAGCTGGTGCGGACCTTCGGCTGGGCCGACCGCTTCGCCGCCGGGGCGCGGCTGGCGCTGACCGGTCCCGCGGTTGTCGGGCTGTTCCTGCTCGGGGTGACGATGCTGGCGCTGATCCTGGTCTGGCCGAGAGTTTTCTATCCGTTGGTGTGGGGGTCGATCTTCCTGATCCTGGAGCCGATCAACCTGGCGTTGGGACGCCAGCACCTGTTCCTCTGGCTGGAAAAGGGCGACTGGCGCCCGGTGGTCTCGCTCTCGGTCGGCGCCTTGATCTGCGGTTTCTTCTGGGAGATGTGGAATTTTTTCTCCTACCCGAAATGGATTTATCACACTCCGGGCGTAGAATTCCTGCACGTGTTCGAAATGCCGTTGCTGGGTTACCTCGGTTACATTCCCTTTGCCTGGGAACTGTTCGCGCTCCGGAACCTGCTCCTGCCCAAGGCCGGGGCGCCGCGGCTCTAGATTCCATGAACCCGAGTACTCTCTGCGGCCAGACCAAGTTCGGGTCCCCCTTCCCTTTGCTTCGTCTGGAGTTTCAAGGAATCGAAGGACGCCACGCCGCGGCGTCACGCCCGCGTCCAGCGGGCGGACCGCGGTGGCCCAGGGTCGTTGCCCGCCACCGATTGCGCCGCCGAACGCGGCGCGGGCCGCGCAGCGCGCTGTCCCTAACTGAATAGTTACCGGATGGTAACTGGTGTGAAAGCTTTTGGTTGTGGCTCGGCGGCGCACGGTTTATTTCTGGGGGGCCTGAAACCATGAGCGTGACCGGCTCGCATTTGAAGGACTTGGACTACTCGGTCGTGCAGCAGTGCATGCACTGTGGCATGTGCCTGCCCACCTGCCCCACCTACGACGCCACCAGGATCGAGCGGAACAGCCCGCGCGGGCGGATCGCCTTGATGCGGGCCATCGCGGATGACCGACTCGAGCCGACCCGCGCGTTCGCCGACGAGATGTATTTCTGCCTCGGTTGCCTGGCCTGCATGACCGCCTGCCCCGCCGGGGTCAATTATGCCGAACTCTTCGAGCACGCCCGGGCCGCGGCCGAACAAAGCGGGGTATTCAATTCGCCCCGGCGCAGTCTTATCCGCGGTTTCACGCTCCGCTGGTTGTTCCTGGACCTGCACCGCCTGCACCTGGTCGGCCGCGCCTTGCGGCTCTACCAGCAGCTCGGCCTGCAGGCCCTGCTGCGCCGCAGCGGGCTGCTGCGGTGGTTGCCCCCGCGGCTCCGCGAACTCGAGGCCATGACCCCGCCGATCCAGGAGGCCTTTTCCGCGGACCTGATCGCGCCGGTGACAGCGGCCGTCGGCCAGAGGAAATTCCGGGTGGCCATGCTCGTCGGGTGCGCGCAGGACCTGATTTTCAGCGACATCAATCGCGACACGGTCGAGGTGCTGGCGCGGCATGGTTGCGAGGTGGTGACGCCTCCGGCGCAGTTCTGCTGCGGCTCGCTCCATGCCCACAACGGCGAATGGGCGTTGGCCCAACAGCTCGCGCGCCGGCAGATCGACCAGTTCCCGCCCGAGCAATTCGACGCGATCATCACCAACGCCGGCGGCTGCGGTTCGCACCTCAAGCACTTCGCGAAACTGTTGGCCGAGGATCCGCGCTACGCTCCCCGGGCCGAACTGTGGGATCGGAAGGTCAAAGACATCCACGAATGGCTGGCCGCCATCGGCATCCAGGCTCCGGCCGGACCGCAGCCGCCGCGGACGGTGACTTATCATGAGTCCTGCCATCTGTGCCACGGCCAGAAAATCACCGCCCAGCCGCGGCTGGTTTTGCGGGCGATCCCGAACCTGCGCCTGGTGGAGCTGCCCGAGAGCAACTGGTGCTGTGGCAGCGCCGGCATCTACAACCTCGTCCAGCCGGAGATGGCCAACCGACTCCTCGAGCGCAAGCTCCAACACATCCGGTCCACCCGCGCGCCAATCGTCGCCACCGGCAACCCGGGCTGCCTGCTCCAGCTCGTCAATGGCGCAAGAGCGGCCGGCGTGCCGCTGCGCGTCGTGCACCCGGTCACGCTGCTGGCCGAGGCCTACCGCGCAGGTGAACGGCCAGACGATACCCTGAACCTGTGAAAGCCCACATCATTTCCGCCCTCACGCATCCCGGCATCATCGCGGTCGTGCGCGCCAGGAAACCCGAACACGTGTTGCCCCTCTCGGACGCCCTGATCGCCGGCGGGGTCCTGGCCATCGAAATCACGATGACCACCCCCAACGCCATCGAAGCGATCCGTGCCGCTCGCCAGCACCTCGGCGACCGCGGATTGATCGGCGTCGGCACCGTCTTGGACGTGGCGACGTGCCAGGCGGCCCTGGCGGCCGGCGCCCAGTTTGTGGTCAGCCCGATCCTCCGTCCGGACCTGGTGACGGTGGCGCATGCGGCGGACCGGCCGGTGATGCTGGGGGCCTACACCCCCACCGAGGCGCAATTGGCGCACGAGGCCGGGGCGGATTTCATCAAGATTTTCCCCGCCGACGGGCTCGGACCAGGTTACATCAAGGCCCTGCTCGCCCCATTGCCCCACTTGCGCATCGTTCCCACGGGCGGGGTGGACCTCGACACCGCGGCGGATTTCCTCAGGGCGGGCTGCACGGCGTTGGGCGTCGGGTCCGCCCTGGTTTCCACGCAGATTCTCGCCGAGGAAAACTGGGCGGAGTTGACCCGGCGCGCGCGGGCCTTTGTGAGCGTGGTTCGATCAGTGGCGCTGCCGCCGACCCGATGACATTGGCCTCAACCATCATCGACGTTGGCGTTTGGGCGGGCATTCGGACCAGGAACCGGGCCCCTTCCTCTCCCGCTCTGCGGGCACCCTCTCCTCCGCTGGCAGCCGAGGAGAGGGCCGGGGAGAGGAAGCGCCCGTTGCCGCCCGGTTCACGGGAAGCTGGGCCCTGGGCCTTGCGGCGAAGATTTTTTCTCGGCGCCGTTCTCTGGAGCCTTGCCACGACTCCCTGTCTGGGTGCCACGGGAGCCAAAGGACTTTTCACCCTCGATAACCTGGTGCATCCCGAGACCGTCGTGGAACCGGGCATCTCCCGCCTGGCCTGGCGCCCCGCCAGCCACGAACTGACCTACCTGCGCGAAGAACGATCCGCCAAGCAAACCAATACCTGCCTCTGGAGT
>JAGWYX010000409.1 GCA_018969165.1 Verrucomicrobiota bacterium | reverse complement strand
AGATGCACAGCGTCGAGACAAAGGCCGGCATCGCGATCTCGCCCGCGCCGGTTAGTATCCCCTGCTCCAGCGCCGGGCTGTCCTTGAGATGACGCTCGATATTCTCGATCGTCACCGTGGCGTCATCAACCAGGATGCCGACCGCCAAGGCCAGCCCACCGAGGGTCATCAGGTTGATGGTCTCGCCCAGGGCGCTGAGCGTGGCGATCGAGGCCAATACCGACAAGGGGATCGAGAGCGCGATGATCAGCGTGCTCCGCCAGTTGCCCAGGAACAGCAGGATCATCAGCGCGGTCAACGCGGCGGCGACGACCCCCTCGCGGATCACCCCGTTGACGGCGGCGCGCACAAACAAGGATTGATCGGCTACGGGCTGGACCTTCACGTCGGGGGGCAGGCCGGCCAGCACGCGGGGCAGGACCCGGTAAATGTGCGCCACCACGTCCAGCGTCGAGGCGGCCCCGGCCTTGTAAATCATCGCCAATACCCCGCGGTGGCCGTCCTGCCGGACGATGTTCTGCTGCGGAGCGAACCCGTCATGCACGTAGGCCACGTCGCGGATGTAAACCACCGCGCCATTGACGGTCTTGATCGGCAAGTCGTTCAGTTCGTCGAGAATCTTGGGACTGGCGTTCACATCAACCACGTATTCGGTTGGGCCGATCTTGGCCGTGCCGGCCGGGAAGATGAGGTTTTGCGCGTTGACGGCATTGACCACGTCCAGGGGCGCCAGGCCCTTGGCCTGCAGGGCCGGCATGTCCAGGTCCACCATGACCTGGCGCGTCTTGCCGCCAAACGGATACGGGACCGCCGCCCCGGGAACCGTCGCCAGACCAACCCGGATTTGGTTCAAGGTCAGGTCATAGAGTTCCTGTTCGGAGAGGGTCTTGCTGCTCAGGCCCAACTGCAGCACCGGCACGGTCGAGGCACTGTAGCGGATGACCAGCGGCGGCGTAATCCCCGGAGGCAACGTCCGCAGGATCGTCTGCGAAATCGCCGTCGTCTGCGCCACCGCCGCGTCCACGCTGGCACCGGGCTGGAAGAAGATCTTGATGACGCCCACGCTGTTGTAGGATTGGGACTCGAGGTGCTCGATGTCGTTCACCGTGGCGGTGATGGCCCGTTCGTGGACCAGCACGATGCGCTGCTCCATTTCCTCGGCGTTCATCCCCTGGTAGAGCCAGATGACGCTCACCACCGGGATGTTGATGTTCGGAAAAATATCCGTCGGCGTCCGGAGCAGGATGACCGGGCTGATCAATAGCAGCAGCAGCGACGTCACGATAAACGTGTAGGGCCGCCGCAGCGCCAGACGAACGATCCACATATGATTCGGTTTGGTCCGCGGGCCGGTCCACGGACCGGCCGCCAAAGTCCCCCATTATGTCGATCCCGGGTCCGTCTCGGCCAATACAAGTTTACTTTCGCATTGATACGTGCTAAGTATCACCGCATGGAATTGCGACACCTCCGCTATTTCGTGGCCGTGGCCGAGGAACTCAGCTTCCGGCGCGCCGCCCGGCGGCTGAACCTGGCCCAGCCCCCGCTCAGCACCCAGATCAAGTCGCTCGAAGGCGAGCTGGGCGTGCGCCTGTTCGAGCGTTCGACCCGCTCGGTCCGGCTCACCCCGGCCGGCCGGGTGTTCCTGGGGCAGGCCCGCGACGTGCTGGGGGCCGCCGAGCGGGCCCAGCAGCAGGCCCGGCAGGCCGATCGCGGCCTGGTGGGCACCCTGCGGCTGGGCGTCCTGGCCCCGGCCGCCACCGCCCGGCTCGCGCGCATCCTGCGCTGCTACCGCCACAAATTCCCCGGCGTCCAGTTGTCCCTCCACATGCTGACCTCCATCCAACAGCTCCAGCAGTTGAGCAGCGACGAATTGGACGCCGGCCTGGTACGGCCGCCGGTCGAATCGACCGAGTTCGAATCCGAGTATTTCGAGGAATCGGCGATGGTGCTGGCGGTGCCGGCCGGGCATCGGCTGGCCAGGGCGCGGCGGATTCAATGGCGTGATTTCCACAACGAACCGCTGGTGATGATCCATCCCACCTTGCAGCACGGGTATTACGAGCCGTTCCTGAAGGCCTGCACCAAGGCGGGCGCCACACCGATCGTCGGCCAATACGCCAACGAGGTGCACTCGGTCCTGTGGCTGGTCTCGGCCGGCTTCGGCGTGGCCCCGACCACCAAGACCATCGCCGAGGTGCGCCGGCCCGGCCTGGTCTTTCGGGAATTGCCGCCGGACCTGCCCCTGGTGCAGACCCTGCTGGTGTGGAAACGCGGGAACGCCTCGGCGGTGCTGCGGCATTTCAAGGAATGCGTCGCCGGCCTCGCCTAAGCCCCGCCGAGGCGCGCCTTTGAAATGTCCTCTCATTCATTTTCGAAATTTGATGCTGCTTCTCCTTTGGTGCCGGCGCGCCGCGCCGCGCGGTTGCTACGGCGACCCAGTCGTCTCTCGGACCAACCGGTAAAGGAGGTTTCCAGCCTCCGGCTGCACCCCGACTTGAACTTTCCAAACCGCGGCATTCGTCGGCGCCAGCACGTCGAATTCCGCGCGGCCCAGGTCAGGGTTGCCGCCCGGCCAGCCGCGGACACCAAAAACCGGTTTCTCCTGATAGATGCCGAACGGGTCCACGACCAGGACATCAACCGCGGTAATCTGTAGGCGCCGACCCCCTCCTCCTTCCACCCGGAAGAAGGCAGCCGGTCTGTCGCTCTCGCGGACCCGGCGCACCAGGACCAAGCGGAGCGGGCCAGCAGCGGGTCGAAAGAGCAGCAATTCCAGCAGGCCGAAGGCCAGCAACGCCCCCGCCCATGCGATCAGCCCACGCCGCGTGTTCATGGCGAAGCCCCGTGGTTCGAGGATCCCGCGCGGGAATCGTTAACCTGGAAGGATCGGGTCCTCACGGTCTCGGGAGGGCCGACTTCCACGTCGGCCCTGATTGCCTTTTCATCGCGCGAGCGCCGCTCCCGTGCGGGCTTGTCCGGCGACGTGGCGGCGCGTAGCCGCGCCAGCGCCGCCGTCAGCAAATCATCGCGTTCACCGGCGAAGGCCTCCGGCCCCGCCGTGAACCGGACCTGCGGTAGAAATCCCCGCTCGTCGAGCGGCGTCCCGTCGGGCAGGTAATCGATCCAGCGCGGCACGCTGACGGTCAGCCCGAGGGCGAGGTTAATGATTTCCGGGTTGCCGCTCGAGCCGCAGGTATGATCGCCCATGGTCGTCACGTTGGGGGCGCCAGTCATCATGCCGATGAACGATTCGTTGCTGCTCATGCATTTCTGCCCGATCAACAGCACCACCGGCCGCTCGTAGCGCCACGGGCCGCGCGGCGCAATCCTGCGCGCAGATTTCTCGGTGAGGTTGGTGTGGCTCGGACCGTTCCGGTATTGGCTGTAGGCATAAATGAATTCCTTCTCCAGAAACCGGCCGGCAAACCGCGCCGCCCAGGGTTCGCCGCCGCCGCCATTCAGACGCACATCTACGATCAAGCCGCGCGTGCCGCGCAGGCGCTCCAACGCCTCCTCGCACCGCGTCGGCACGTCCGGGCCGGTCCAGCCGGAGATCGCGAGGAAGCCGAGGTTATCCCGCGTGATGGTCCATTCCACCCGGCCTTCCGGATGCAGGGGACCGAGCAAGGTCGAGTACGCCCGCGGATTGGCGTTCCGGACGCGCTGGCGATTGAACACGGGCACATTGCGACCCGCCACCGTCAACCAAACGTGGAGATCCCGCAGGTGGCGCAGCATCCTGGCGCAAACCCGGGCGAATTCATCCGTGGACGTGGCCGCCAGCGCTTTGGGCCGGTATTCGTCGCGCAGCTTGTTCCAATCCACCTCGGGCCGCAGCACGAACATCGCGTAATTCCGATCAAAGGCTTCCCACAGCCGATCGAAGGCGGCTTCTGCACCCGCCGTTGTGAATTCTGCCGGGAGCGGCACAGCCTGCTGCTCGAAAGCCGCGACGTACTCAGCAGTCCCCGCCCTCGTGTCCACGACGAAAAAACGGCGCAAACCACTTGACGTATCCACGTCCACCGTCATGTCTTTGGGCTCCGGGATCAGGGCGTTGCCGCCAGCCTGCCAGCTCGCATGGATTTTGCGCTCAGCGATCCGGCGCATCGAGCCGACCAGCTTCCCCGCCCCACCGGCGGACACGGTTCCTGGCGGAAACACGCGATTGATCTCCTTCGGATGAAATCGCAACCACACATGCGCGATCGCCTCGGGTCGCGAGACGACGGGGCTGGTGAGCCTGCCGCTTTGGCGCGGAATGACGACCGCCCACACGGCACCGTCGGAACAATGCCCAATCCCGACATCGGCCGAGCCGACCTCGATTCGCACTCCGCCCACTTGCCACTGGAAGCGCGCGAGTTGAAAAACATCGGCGGCGCTGAAGTCCCAGGGCCGGGCTCGTTCGGATGCAGGGTCGCCGGTGGCCAGTTTGGTTGGATAACGCGCGAGCAGGTCCATGGTCTGGCCGTGAGCAGTCAAGGCGGCGAGCAGCTCGATAAGGCCCAAGGCTTCCCGCGGCGCACCACGCCGGTTCCACCAACTCCGGCGCATCGACTCACCTCGTGGTGAAGTTGAGACTCGACGGCTCGGCCGATTCACCGGCGAGGCTCCGGAAATTGCGGTAGCTGGGCGAATTGATGCCGACCCGGTAATGGTGCCCCGGTTGCAGTCTCACCGGCAGGACGCAGGTCCGCCGGTCCCGCCAGTATGCCCTGGCCCCGGGTGGCGAG
>JAGWYX010000408.1 GCA_018969165.1 Verrucomicrobiota bacterium | reverse complement strand
TGGCGCCGCTTTTGGCTGCTGGCGTTGTTGCGCGACCGGTCCAGTATCGCTGGGATACACTCCCGGTCTGGCGCCTAGCCAGAAGCCAAAAGCGACGCCACAAACTGTATTCTATCCCAGGGTCTGGTCAGTAACGTCAGAAAGGTCTGAGGCTGCGCCGCGTTAGACGGTGAGCCAGTCGGCGAGCGCCGCGTATAATTCCGCAGCCCCCGCCAGGTGCCGGCATTGATCCGCGGCGGTCACCAGGCCGAATCCGGGGCCGTAGGCCCGGCCGTTGACGACGCAGCCATCCGTGTGGTTTTCGGCGATCTGTTGCGACGCCCGCTCGACCGCCAGCGCGCGGTTCCCATCCAATTCGTACTTCCATCCGACCAATCGCGCCCGCGGGAACCAGTCCCGCAATTCGGCGATGAGCTTCGGGGCCGGCACCAGTTCCGCCAGCACCGCACCCCCGCTGGATGCCAGCTTGGCCGCGCGCCATTCTGTCCGAGTGCCATCGGGCGCCTCGCGCCAGATTCGGCCGAAGCGGAAGTCACTGACGGCGGCGGTGTGCAGGACGGCCTGGATGGCGTGGCTGGCCAACCGTTCGAGGCGCTCGCGCAGGTCGGCCGTGGTGGTGAACTGCTCGGAGCGGAGGGCTCGCCAGGGCCCGCCGTACGTGGCGCCGGCGCCCAGCAGGAGCATGACTTCGTGCCCGCGGTCAGCCAGGTAGTTGGCCAATTCGGAACCCAGCCGCCCGGTCGAGAAATTCGTCAAACGCCGCACTTCGTCGAGCGGTTCCCAGGTCGGGCCGGCGGTGACCAGACATTTCATGTGCTTCAGGATAGCCGAGCCATTGGCCGGCTGTCGAGTGGCGGCGCAGTCGGCTGAATTTGACGCCGAGGTGCTGGGCAGCCGGCTGGAGCTGACCCTGGCCGAACCTGCCACCCCTCCCCTCCGGCGTCAGGGCAAGTTGCGGGTGGTGCCCCGGCAAGGCGCGATTGACGACCGACTGATGCGGATCTGTGCCCGCAAAATCAACGCGGAAAAGTTCTCCACCTTGAACACCCGTCACTTGCTTGCCTTGGCCCCGGATTTGACCGACCAGATCGGTTCACCCTGCCCCGATCGCCTTGACCCCGATGTCGCGCCGAAACTGCGCGCCCTCGAACCGGATCTCGTTCACCGCCGCGTACGCCGCCTGGCGCGCTCCCGCTAAATCCTCGGCCCAGGTCGTCACCCCCAACACCCGGCCACCGCTGGTCACGACCTGATCTCCCGCTTGTGCCGTGCCAGCGTGGAAGACTTTCGTGTTTGCCAGGCGCGCGACCGCCTCCAGCCCGTGGATCGGTTTGCCCTTCACGTAACTGCCTGGATAACCCCCGGAGGCCATGACCACGCAGACCGCCACCGACGGACTCCAGCGCAACTCGAGCTTATTCAGCTCGCCCCGCACGCTGGCGTCGAGCAGCTCCACCAGGTCGTTTTCCAGGCGTGGCAGATAGACCTGGGTCTCCGGATCGCCGAACCGCGCGTTGAACTCCAAAACCTTTGGACCATCCCTCGTCAACATCAGCCCCGGATACAGGATGCCGCGAAAGTCAATCCCCTCGGCCGCGCACCCGCGCAACCAGGGCTCGATGATCTTGCGCCCCGCCTCGGCCAGTTGCGCGTCGCTCAAAAACGGCGTCGGCGAATACGCGCCCATCCCGCCGGTGTTCGGCCCCTGGTCGCCGTCCAAGGCCCGCTTATGGTCTTGCGACGTCGGAAAAAGTTTGGCGACCTGGCCGTCGCACAGGGCGTGCAGCGAAACCTCGGTGCCGGCGAGCAGTTCCTGGATCACGATTCTGGCGCCGGCCTCGCCGAACGATTTGCGGACCAGGATCTGGTCGATGGCCTGGGTGGCCTCCTCGAGGTTGCGGCACACCAGCACGCCCTTGCCCAACGCCAAGCCGTCCGCCTTGACGGCGCAACCTCCCTCGAGCGTGGTGGCGAAATCCTTGGCCGGTTCGGCGCTGATGAAGGTGCCGGAGCGCGCCGTCGGGATGCCGTAACGCCCCATAAACTGCTGCGCAAAAACTTTCGAGGACTCGAACTCGGCCGCCTTGCGATTCGGTCCCCAGATGCGCAATCCGCTCCGCTGGAACTGATCGACGATGCCCAACGCCAGCGGATTGTCCGGCCCCACTACCGTCAGGTCGGCTCCCTTCTCGCGCGCCAGCCCCAGCAGGCCCGGCACATCCTCGGCACCGACGCTCACACACGCGACCGGCGCGCCGCGGTGGATCAGTCGCTCCTGGGCAATGCCGCCATTGCCGGGCGCGCACCAGAGTTGCGTGAGGTGCGGCGACTGGGCCAGCTTCCACACCAGCGCATGCTCGCGTCCACCGGAACCGATGACCAGGAGTTTCAGACGACCTCTACCCCCCTTCGGCCCCGCACTACCTCCCCGATGCACCACGCCCGGTGACCTCGCCTCCGGACGAATTTCAAGACCGCCTGCGCCTGGTTGGCCGCCACGATGGCCACCATCCCGATCCCCATGTTGAACACCTGGTAAGCCTCCCGGTCCGGCACGCGGCCCGCCTCCTGCAGCAGCCGGAAGATCGGTGGCACGTCCCACGTTTCGCGGTGAATGACAACGCCGCTGTTCCGCGGCAACACGCGCGGGATGTTGTCGATGAACCCGCCGCCGGTGATGTGGGCGAAGGCCCGGATCGACGGCGCCTGATTGCGGGCCGAGGACGGCGGGTTGAAGCGGCGGAGCAATCCCTGCATCAGCGGTCCGTAGCCGACGTGGACGCGGAGCAGTTCGTCACCGATGGTGTTTTGCAACTCCGGCAGATAACTCTTCGGCGTGAGCCGCATCTGCTCGAAGAGAATCCGGCGCGCCAGCGAATAACCGTTGGTATGCAGTCCGCTCGACGCCAGGCCCAGGACCAGGTCGCCCGCCCGGATCGCCTTGCCGTCCAACAGCCGTTTCCGCTCCACCACCCCGACGATGGTCCCGCTCACGTCGTATTCGCCCGGCTGATAAAAGCCCGGCATCTGGGCCGTCTCGCCCCCGATCAAGGCGCAGTGGTTCTCGGCGCAGGCCTTGGCAAAACCCCGGATTATCGCCGCAAACACGCGGGGTTCGAGTTTGCCGGTGCCCAGGTAATCCAGGAAGAAAAGGGGCTCGGCGCCGAGCACGGCGATGTCGTTGACGCAGTGGTTCACCAGGTCCTGGCCGATCGTGTCGTGGCAATCCAGGGCGAAGGCGAGTTTGAGCTTGGTGCCCACGCCGTCCACGCTCGCCACCAGGACCGGCTCGCGATACTTTTTGACATCCAGCGCGAACAAGCCGCCGAAGCCGCCAACGCGGCCGATAACACCGGCGCGCCGTGTTGCGGCCAACAGTCGGGGCAAACCCGCTTTGACGCGATTGCCCAAATCGATGTCCACACCGGCGGCGGCGTAGGCCTTGGTCGGCTTCAGTTGCATCGCGAGCAGGTCAAGGGCGCCGATCCCCCCGGCACGGACCGGTAGCGAATCGCGGGTCCAAGGTCGCCGGCCGGTCCGCGATCGCTTCCGCCGGGCCGGCGATCGGGAACCTGGGACTTGCCATTCGAGCCGATGACGACGGAGTTCATGGTCCAGAATTTTTCGACCGCGCGAGTATCCGGGTAAATCGGCGTGACTGTCGAGCCCGGATTGGGTGAGGGCCGGACCGGCTACTGACCAGGGTCAGGTCGGCAAACCGTGAACCGGTCCGTGCGCACCGGAGATACCGGGCGAACGCAGGGTTGGTCCCCGTCCAGCGTCGCCAGAAACGGGAACCGCGCGTCCTTGAGAACGGCCAGGGCGAGGCGGACGAGGTGCTCGGGCGGGATGGGTTCGGACGTCGGCTTGGGCATGGGGGCAAGTGTAGGCCGACGCGCACCGGCGGCAATCCTGTATTACCCCGCGAAAAAACTTGCGGCAGGGTTGAAACTGTGGTGGGCTGGTGGTTGAACCAGTCGCTAATCGCCTTGTCCGCGATCCAATGGTTCAGCACGAATGTGAAGCTTATGAAAACCGTGGCGTTATTTTTCGTCGGGGCCAGCTTGTTGGCGTGGCTGAGCGAAGGAGCCGGTGCCGCGCCCTTGCAGGTCGGGGGTGACGCGCCGGACTTTGCGCTCCGGGGCAGCGACGGCAAGACCTACCGGTTGTCCGACTTCAAAGGCAAACGCGCGGTAGTCGTGGCATGGTTCCCCAAGGCCTTCACCGGTGGGTGAACCGCCGAGTGCAAGTCGCTCCGGGCGAGCGGCGAGGAGATTCGCAAGTTCGACGTGGCCTATTTTACCGCCAGTTGCGACGATGCCGCGACCAACCAGCGCTTTGCCGAGTCCTTGGGATTGGATTATCCGATCCTGAGTGACCCGGGGCGGGAGGTGGCGCGCGCCTACGGAGTCGTCAGCGGCGAGACCAAATACGCTTCGCGCTGGACCTTCTACATCGGCAAGGACGGGAAGATCCTGTTCATCGACAAGAGCGTCAAAGCCGGTTCGCATGGCGAGGAAGTAGTCGCCCGCTTGAAGGACCTGGGCGTGGCGCGAAAGCCGTAGGCGGCCGGCGGGCCGCCTGCCGCCGGGGACAGGGAAGGGACAATCCGCAGGGCGGATTCATGACTGACGGTAAGATTGGTAAGCAGAAAGATTTATGACCGAGGACTGGACAAGCTCGCCGAAACTTTTTAGGCTGGCTGCATGTCTAAAACCAGGATCCTTCCGGATGCAGAACAGC
>JAGWYX010000407.1 GCA_018969165.1 Verrucomicrobiota bacterium | reverse complement strand
GGAAAAACCAGTCGGCTCAACACCTTTTTGCTCCCCGCTTCCTTGCAGGTCACGCTTGCGCCGCCTCGGGCAGCCGCTACACTCCGCCCCGTGTCTTGGAACATCCTGGTCACCGCCCGCACCCTCGAGGTCGCGGGCCAAGCCGCCGTCGCCCTCCTCCGCGACGCCGGCTGCCATCTGTCGGTCCCCCCACGACCCGGCCCGCTCCCGCTCGACGAACTCCTGGCCCGATTGCCGGGCGCCGACGCCGTCTTCGCCAGCATGGACCCGTTCACCGCGACGGTCCTGGCTTCTCCGGCGGCGGCGACCCTGAAGATCATCTCGCGCTGGGGGGTGGGCTACGATGCGATCGACGTGCCCGCGGCTACCCGGGAGGGGATCGTCATCGCTTACACCCCCGGACTGCTGGATGATGCCGTGGCGGATTACGCCTTCGCGCTGCTGCTGGCGTTGGCCCGACGGGTGCATCTTGGACACCTGACGATGAGCCAGGGGGCGTGGACGCCAACCTGGGGGCACGATGTGGCCGGCAAAACCCTCGGCATTCTCGGTTGCGGCCGGATTGGGCAGGCCGTGGCCCGGCGCGCCACCGGATTCAATTTGCGGTTGCTCGGGTGCGACGTCGCCCCGACGCCCGAGGCCGAGCGAGGCGGCATCCAATTCGTTTCGCTCGACGAATTGCTGGCCCGGAGCGATTTCGTGAGCCTGCACGCCGCGCTCACCCCGCAAAACCGCGGCTTGATCGGCGAAACCCAGTTGCGCCGGATGAAACCTTCCGCTTACCTGGTCAACACCGCCCGCGGCGCGCTGATCGACGAAACCGCCCTCAGCCGGGCGTTGACCGAAGGCTGGATCGCCGGGGCGGCGCTGGATGCCTTCGCGACCGAACCGTTGTCTTCCGATCACCCCCTGCGGCAAGCGCCGAACCTGCTGCTGACGCCGCACCAGGCCTCGTTTGCCCGCGACACTGGCGAACGAGTCAGCCTGGCCGCCGCCCAGGCCATCGTCGATCTGATGCACGGCCAACGCCCGCGCCGCGTGGTCAACCCCGAGGTCTTTGCCTCGCCGCTTCTGCGCGCGCGACTGAAGTGAGCCTTTATGAAAACAAACCTCGTCCGGTCCAAACTTAAGCGTGGCGAACCCAGCGTCGGCACCTGGTTAACCCTGCCCGATCCCATCGCCGCCCGGCTCATGGCACGAACGGGTTTCGACTGGCTGACCGTCGAACTGGAGCACGCCCCGGTCACCATCGAGACGGCGACGCAAAGCTTCGCCGTGATCGCCGGCAACGGCACCGTGCCGCTGGCTCGCCCGCCCTGGAACACGGCCGAAAACATCAAGCGTGTCCTGGACAACGGCGCCTGGGGCGTGGTGCTGCCAATGGTCAACTCCCGCGCCGAGGCCGAGGCGGCGGTGGACGCCGCCCGCTACAAACCCCTGGGGAACCGTTCCGTCGGCGGCCAGTTGCACGCCGCCAGTTTCGACACCGACCCCGCCACCTACTACGAGCGCGCCAACGACGAAATCCTCGTCGTCGCCATGATCGAGCATGTCCAGGCGGTCGAGAACGCCGACGCCATCCTGAGCGTGCCCGGCCTGGACGCCTTTTTCATCGGGCCGAACGACTTGACGAAATCAATGGGGCGCAAGCCGGTCTTCGAGAGTGACGATGCCGAATTCGTGGGCGCGCTCGAGCATCTGCGGCAACTCGGCAAGAAGCACGGGGTCGCCTCTGGCATTCACGTGGCGGACGCGGCGGCGGCCCAGCGACGGATCGCCGAGGGGTTCCAGATGATTGCCATCGCCAGCGAGGCAGGTTTGATGCTCGCCAAGGCCCAGGAGGCCGTGCGCGCCCTCGGCCTGGGCACGGCTCGGCCAGCGGTCGCCAAATACTAGCGTGCAATTTATCCGCGACATCTACGCCCGCAAACAGGCTGCCCGGCAGCCGGTCATCTCCTTCGAGTTCTTCCCGCCGAAGACCGACGAGGGCCTGGCGCACTTTTTCGACCGGTCCCTGCCGGCGCTGCTGGCGCTCAAGCCGGATTACTGCTCGGTCACCTACGGGGCCGGCGGCAGCACGCGCGACAAGACCCTGATGATCGTGGACCGCATCCAGCGCGAGTTCGGGTTGACGGCAATGGCCCATTTGACCTGCGTGAACTCCACGCGGGATCAGATTCGGCAGATCGCCGACCAGGCGCGGGGCCTGGGCATCCACAACCTCCTGGCCCTGCGCGGCGATCCGCCGGCCGGCGCCGGGGACTTCCGGCCCGCCGAGGGCGGGTTCGAGTTTGCCAGTCAACTCGTGGCGTTCCTCCGCGAGTTCGGCGGGTTCTGCATCGGCGCCGCCGGTTTCCCGGAAGGCCACATCGCCTGCAAGGAAGGCAAGCACGCCGACTGGCGGCATCTGAAGGCCAAGATCGATGGCGGCGCCGATTTCGTGCTGACCCAGCTCTTCTTCGACAATGCCGATTACTTCGAGTTTCGCGATTACCTCGCCGACGGTCTGGGCGTCAAGGTGCCTTTGGTGCCTGGCATCATTCCGATCCTGAGCGGCTCCCAGATCAAACGCTTCACGGCCCTGTGCGGGGCGGCCCTGCCCGAACAACTGGTCGCCGATCTCGAACGACTCGGCGACAACGACGAGGCGGCCATCCAGTATGGGATCGATTACGCCACCCGGCAGTGCGCGGAATTGCTGCGCGCCGGCGCGCCCGGCATCCACTTCTATACCCTCAACCGGGTCCGCTCGACCGCCCAAATCCTGAGCCATCTCGGCCTGGCCCCCGCGAGTCCCGCCAGCCCGGCCCGAACCGATCCCTGAACCGGACCGCCTCGATCGGGAGGGACCGCGTGTCGCGGTCCATCGTTTGGTGGCCGGCCGCATGCCGCCTCGCCCGGCTCAAGGTCAGGATACCGGCCTGGCATTGGACGGGGCGACTTTCCGTAAACCGTCAATGACCGCCAGAGTCCTTGAACCGTGAAACTTGCTGCAGGCAAGTCAAGTTTTGGGCAGGATCCGAATTTGCGGTTGGAGCGCGAGTCTGTGACTCGCAGCAACTTGATTTTGAAGCTGCCGTGCTGCGGCTCATAGAGCCGCGCTCCGAAATCAGGACGCTGCAAAGTTTCGGCGTCCCTTTCGCGGTCGCGCCGGCTCCCACCGATTCCGGTTCCTGGCCGCATTTCCTGCGCAACCTCGACCGGCTATCGGGGAGCTTCCGCCCGGTCGCGGCTCTGTTGTCGGCTCAGCTCACTACCCGGATCGTCCAGAGATCGTCGGCCAGGGTCGGATTCGTCACGTAACCGTAGGGCATGGTGAAGTAGCCCTTGAGCCCCCACTTGGTTCCCCAGGAATTGCGGACGATGAACCGCTGCTGGTTTTCGTTGTACCCGACGGCCAGCACGGCGTGGCCGCCGATCACCTGCTCGTCCGACGCCGGCATCGGCACCACGCCGGTTCGCGCCACCCCCGGACTCTCGAAGCTCTCATAGACCGTGAACCCGAACACGAACGGGTAGCCGGAGACCAGGCAGCCTTTCAACTGGTTCAGCACCGGCGTCAGCCGCTGGTACTGCACGGCGCGATGCTGGATGGCCTCGGTGTAACAGCGGGGCGGCGGTTTAACGGTGAACCGGGCGATGTCATACGGCCAATCCGGCTCCGGGCAATCGCCCTGCCGGGCGACGCTTTTGATGCCGTCCCGGATCATCGCGCCGCTGTCGCTGTCCACGGTGCCCTCGAGGACGCGTTCGTTGTAGTAGATGAACAGGCGCGACGGCGTGAAGAGCGGCTTGTGGCGCTCCTTTTTGAGGTCGAATTGAATCGCGCCGGCAATGGCATTGGCGGTGCAACTGCCCAACTCGCCCTGGTCGTAAACCGGCGGGCAAACCGGGCGGAGATCAACCCGGTCGGGCAGTTTGGTCAGCACGGCGGGTGGCGCGGCGTAGAGGTGATCGCGTTGGTCCGGGAGATCAGGAATCCAGCCGTAGCGGCGATTCTTTCGGGAGTTCGGTCGGGGCATGGTCGGTCCTTTCGTTGAATGTCCCTGCCGCGCGTTTGTGCGCGGCCTGCCAACCCATAGGCCGACCCGGCGGCCGTGTCAAACTCGGAAAGAACGCTACTTCAACGCTGCTAAAGTCTGCTTGATCTGCTCGAAACTCGGCAATTGCTTGGGGTCGTCGCTGGATTCGGCGTAGCGGATGACGCCCTGTTTATCGACGACGAAGGCGGAGCGCTTGGGGACTCCGCCCATCCCCAGGTTCAGTTGCGGCAGGAAACTGGCATAGGCGACTCCGTAGGCCTGGGCCACCTTGTGCTCGTAGTCGCTGAGGAGCGGAACGGTGATCTTTTCCTTCTGCGCCCAGGCCTCTTGGGCGAAAGGATTATCACCGCTAATACCCCAGACGTCGGCGTTGAGCGAGGCGTAAGCGTCGAGGCCCTGGCTGACGTCGCACATTTCCTTGGTGCAGACGCCGGTGTAGGCCATCGGGAAGAAGAGCAGCACGGTGTTTTTCCGACCGAAATTGCCGCTCAGCTTGAGCTTCTTGGGGCCCTCGGCGGTTTTGGTGCTGAGTTCGAAATCGGGCGCTTTGGAGCCAACAGAGATTGCCATATAATTGATCAGGTTTCAGTTTCGATGCGGTTGCCAGTCCTCTATATAAGTGGGGTCGGCCCAGGTGTCAAACGACCTTTGCGAGCCGGAGCCGCCCCCGTGACGACGCTCCGGCCGCAGCGGACCCTGCCACCGGGGCACAAGGGCGG
>JAGWYX010000406.1 GCA_018969165.1 Verrucomicrobiota bacterium | reverse complement strand
ACTCGGCCTTCGTCAGCGTGGCCGGGACGCGCTGGTTCCGCGCCCCCAGCCACGACCGGATGACCTCCAACCACGTCCGCGGCTTCTCCGCCTTGACCAGGACCGAGGTCAAGAAGGCGCGCAGCTCCTCCTCGGTCACCCCACGGACCAATTGCCCCTTATAGGCGTAGGAAATCATGCCGGTCTCCTCGGAAACCGCCACCACCACCGCGTCGGTCTCTTCCGTTAAACCGATCGCCGCCCGGTGCCGCGTGCCCAGGGACTTGTTCAGGTCCTGCCGATGGGTCAGCGGGAAGATGCAAGCGGCCCGGCTGATCCGGTCGCCGTTGATGATCACACCCCCGTCGTGGATGGCGTTGTTGGGAAAGAAAATCGTCTCCAGCATCTCCGGCGTCGCCTCGCAATCCACCACGATCCCCGGCTCGACGACTTCGAGCAATTGGATCGACTGTTCGAGGGCGATCAAGGCGCCAATGCGCATCTCCGCCATGCGCGCCAGGGCCTGGATGATCACCTCGATGTTCTCGCGCTGCTCACGCATCGAGCTCAGGAACGGGCGGTTGCCCACCCGGGCCAGCATGCGCCGCAATTCGGGTTGGAAGATCACCAGCACCGCCACGGCGAAAAAGGCGAAGAAGGTCCGGAGCAGGAAGCTCAACACCTCCAGTTTCAGCACCATGGTCACGAAGGTCAGCGCCAGCAGCACCGCCAGGAAACCCGTCACCACCGCCATCCCCCGCGTGCCCCACAAAAACAGGAAGGAATAGTAGATCCCCACCCCGAGGATCATGATCTCCACGGCGGGACGCCAGATATCACTGAGTATGCTCCAGTCCATTACGTCTGTTGAGCCAGGATCGCTTCGGTCATCCGCAGCGCTTGCGCCGTCGGACCCACATCATGGGTGCGGATGATTTGCGCGCCGGCTTCCACCGCCCGGCACGCGCACGCCAGGGACGCCGGCAGTCGCGCGTCCAACTCGGCGCCCAGCAGTTTTCCGATAAATGACTTGCGCGATACGCCAACCACCAGCGGGCGATGATACTTTTTAAAGCGCTCGAGCCCCGCGAGCAACTCCAAATTGTGCGCGAGCGTCTTGCCAAAACCAATGCCCACGTCCAAGGCCACCTGCTCGCGCTTGACCCCGACCGCGGCCAGCCTGGCCAGGCGGTCGGCGAAGAACTCGCCCACCTGGCGCCCGACATCCCGATACCTGGGGTGGGATTGCATGGTCGCCGGTGTGCCCTGCATGTGCATCGCCACGTAACCGGCGCCCGCCGCCGCCACCACCCGCCACATCGCGTCCGCGGTGCGATTGGCGGCCACGTCGTTGACGATGCTGGCCCCGGCCGCGAGCGCCGCTCGCGCCACCTCCGGCTTCCGAGTGTCAATGGACAGCGGCACCTCCACCCGGCCCGCCAAACGCTCCAAGACCGGCAGCACCCGCCGCAGCTCCTCGGCCTGGGTCACCGGCGTCGCCCCCGGCCGGGTGGACTCGCCACCAATGTCGATCACCTCCGCCCCTTCCGCAATCAACGCCAAGGCCCGCGCCACCGCCGCGCCCGGGTCCAGATACTTGCCGCCATCGGAAAAGGAATCGGGAGTGACGTTGACCACCCCCATCACCAGCGCCGGACGCGGAAACACGAACTTGAATTGGCGGGCGCGGAAGATCATCGGCCTGGGACCGGCGGCGAGGCGATCAACCGGGCCGCGGCCTCGACCAGGCGGGCGGCAACGGCCGCCACCAACTCGTCCGGGACGCCCATGCCCGGATGCGCCGTCTGGCTCAGCATGTGACATTGGTCATTCATGTAATCAATCAGGATAAACTCGCCGACGTCGGTCTGCGCGATCTCGCTCGAAAAAAAGCGCATCCCGGTCAGGTCGGCGACGCGGCGGACGATGGCGGTGAGTGGCCCGAGGCCATCGGTGGCCATTTCCGCGTCGGTCATCAGCCGGTAGCGACTGGTGTAGCAATTCCACCAGCAGACCCAGACGCCGCCAAACACGAAGAAGACGCGGAAGTAGGCCGGCGCGCCATTCAAGGTCTTTGGCACGACCAGGCGCTGCAGCAGGTAGTGGGGATCCGGCCAATCGGCCATCGAGCGGTTCAAGTCCCGCTCGCTCGTTGCGTTCAGAAGCACGCCCCGCTTGCCGTAGCCGAGGCTGGGCTTGATCACGAATGGAGTCCCGAGGGCGGCGCGGTCCGCCGCGGAGAGTTCGAAGGTGGCGGCTTGCTCGCGGGGGACGATCACGGTGTAAGGCACCTGCAGGCCGGCTGCCAGCAGTCGCGGATGCAGCCGCGCCTTGTCAAAGGCCGCGAGGGCCACGTCCGGCGGGTCCACCACCTGGATTCGGCGTTCAGCGGCCAGGCGGACCAGGCGATGATAAACGTCGGCCGGCTGGTGGTGCTCGCTGTGCAAATTCAACAGGACTCGAGCCCAGACCTTGCCCTGCTCCAGGGCGGCGCGAAAGGCCTCGACCCAGAGCGGGTCAATGAGAAAGAAATTGAGTCGGCGCTCGGCGCAGTGCTGCTGAACGCGGTGAATGAAGAAATCGTCCGCGTCCAGCTTGTGGGTCATGACCACGTCGTAAATGCGCGTCACACCCCAGACTGTGCCGGCCCAAGACCCACTGTCAATGTCCGTTGGCAGTTGCCCTTCACGATCGCGCCTGCAATGGGGCCATTCACCGCACGCGATCGGACCGCGGCTGGTCCCAAGCCGCAGCGCGTGCCGGGCCGCTGCGGGTTGCGGACAACCCGCGGTCCGGTTCATGGGAAGTTGCGCCTATCCGCCATGCCTCTTGTCGGTTCGTTTGGCCGCGCCGGCCTCCGGCCGGGCGGCGAAGCTCGAACCTGTGCCTCGGCGCTCGCCTAAGCGAGCGCGAACAACACGTCTTCGAACCCGGCCACAAAATGGCGTTTGCCCCGCTGAATGACGCGATGCCCCTCAGCTTCGAGCCGGGCTCGGAGCTGCGCAATGCCACCGGGGTATTTGGGGTTCAGCTCGCCGCCGGCTTTGAGCGTGCGCCAATACGGCGTCATCGCCGCCTGCCCCTCGGCCTCGCATTCCGCGGCTGCATGCGCGGCAATCCAGGCGAAGATGCCCGTCGTGATCGGACAGCCAATCGTTGCCCCGTGCTTCCGGGCCAGGCTCGAACGGATTTCGTTGAGGGTGGTGAGCCTGCCCTTGGGCACCTGCCGCATCAGGGCATCCACCTCCAGCGGCGCCGGGATCACCACGGTGCCTCGCCCCCAACGCGCACTCATCCTCGCGGTGATCGTTTCGACGCGCGGCAGACCCTTGTCCTCAGCCAGTTTTTCCCGCCAGGATTTTCGTTGTTTCATCGCGTCCACCCGCATTCGGGTCCGAGACACAGCGCCAGGGTCGCGCCCGGCGATCGGACCGTCAACCAAAATGGCGACTGCAGCGCGCCTCAGACCTCATGCGGGCTCCGTCCGAGTATTCCCGGTTTTCCTGGACTGCCGCTCTCTTGCTCTGTGCGCGCCTTAGAGCGTGTTTTAAAATTGCGTGAGGTCCTGCGGCGAGAGATTGGTTCGGGTTGCGGCGGGTTAATGCGGCTTGACGAACGACGGCGGCTGGCGTTTAAGAGCCGGTAGAGCATTGAACCTCGCCGGTGGAATCCTTGAATTCTCAACCCGGCCGTAACCCGGTCAATTCTCGATCTCACTTCACGAGCTATGAACCCGATGAATCGGCGAACCTTTCTTGCGAACGCCACCCTGGCGACCCTGGCGAGTGCGGCTGGCCTTTCGAGTCCGGCCACGGCCGCCATCGCCGGCACCGCGCGCAAGATGACCCTCGACCTCGTGGTCGGCAACCTCGGGTTCGGCGCCCGCCAGGCTGAAGCCATCGCCCTGGCGCACCGGCACGGATTTGAATCGGTGGGCGCCCAGGGCGACGAACTCGAGCGGATGGCCGCGGAGCCGCTCCACGCGTTGCTGGGCGATCTGCGGACCAACGGACTGCGGTGGGGCGCGGCTGGCGTGCCGGTCGAGTTCCGACGCGACGACGCCACCTTTGCAAAGGGCCTCGAGCGTTTGCCGAAATTCGCCGCCGGCTTACAGCGGGCCGGCGTGCAGCGGGCCAGCACCTGGATCATGCCCTGCCACGATACGCTGACCTACCTCCAGAATTTCAAACTGCACGCCACGCGGCTGCGTCAGGTGGCGCAAGTCCTCAGGGATCACGGCGTGCGCCTCGGGCTCGAGTACGTCGCCACCCAGACCTTGCGAACCGCCAAACGCTTGCCGTTTATCCACACCATGATCGAGATGCGCGAGCTGATTGCCGAGATCGCCACCGGCAACGTCGGCCTGGCGCTGGACAGTTGGCATTGGTGGCAAGCGGGCGACACCGAAGCCGATCTGCTGGCGCTTACCAACGAGGAGGTCGTGAGCGTGGACTTGAACGACGCGCCTCGAGGCATCCCGTTCAACCAGCAACAGGACGGCCACCGCGAATTGCCGGCCGCCACCGGCGTGATTGACCTGGCAACGTTTCTGAATGCGCTGAACCGGATCGGCTACGACGGCCCCATCCGTGCCGAGCCATTCAGCCAGGCCTTGAAAAGCCTCGGCCGCGACCAGGCCTGCGCGGTCACCGCCGAGGCGATGCGCAAAGCCTTCGCCCTGATCCGGTGAAGATCGCGCAGCCGTCGCGGGCATTCCAAAGGATGGGATTCCCTACCGCGGCGTCGCGCCGCCAGGCCGAGCGGCAGCTCGGCCCTGCCGACGCACCCATCACGGAAGTCCCTCTT
>JAGWYX010000405.1 GCA_018969165.1 Verrucomicrobiota bacterium | reverse complement strand
GTACCGGCAGACGAGAATGTCTCCCCGTCGCTCAACTCATACGAACACCGCGCCCTACCAGGTACATCGCCGGCGGCGCGCACCGGTTGAGGACAACCTTTGTCCGCGGCCGGCCAACTCCCTGAAAACCGCGTTGCGTTCGGGAAGGCTTTATCCTATGTTTGACCGCAACCCAAAAACTCGGGGTCGCGATTGTTGTGACTCGTTCCGACGCTAGCGCCATCATGAACATCCGACGCGTGCTGTGGAGAGGCTGCTTGGCCCTGCCTTTCCTGGTCGGGGCCGGCCCGGTGGCTGGCGCCACGCTCGAGCCGAGCCTGGCGAACCTGCCTCGAGTCAAGGTGCTGGCGCCGGATCCCACCGCCTTCCAGGGCGCCAGCAGCGGCGCCTTCACCCTCATCCGCGCCGGCAGCACCAACACCCCGCTGACCGTCAGCTTTGCGCTCGGCGGGTCCGCCGCCAATGGCGTCGATTACGCCTTGTTGCCCACGAACCTCACCATCCCCGCTGGCCTCTGGGCCGTCAACCTCACCGTCCAACCGATCGATGCCGGACGCGTCGAGCCCAATAAAACCGTGGTACTCAGCCTGGTGCCGCAGGCCAATTACCGGCTCGGCTCGCCGCACGCGGCGACGATCACAATCGTCGGCAACCGTTTCAACGACATCCCGCCAACCGTCACTTTGCTCAGCCCGACTAACGGCGCCGTCTTCGCCCCCCACGCCGATGTGAACCTGCTGGCCGACGCCGCCGATCCGGACGACAGCATCGTCCGCGTGCTGTTCCTGGTGGACGATCGCTCGGTGGGCGGCGTTACCAACCCACCGTACAGCCTGACCTGGAGCAATGCGGCGCCCGGCCATCACACCCTCCTGGCCTTGGCCAAGGATGCCCTGGACCAAACAGCCGTCTCGACCCCCGTGCACATCTTCGTCACCAACGCGCCGCCGGTGGTGGCGTTGCTCAGCCCGACCAACGGCCTGCTGGCGCGGGTGCCAACCAACCTGGTGCTGACCGCCACCGCCAATGACCACGACGACACCATCCAGCGAATCGCCTACTATGCCAACGGCCGCTTTCTCCACGCCGTCACCAACAGCCCTTACACCTGGACCTGGACCAATACGCCGCCCGGCCGCTACGAACTGGTGGTCCGCGCGACCGATGTCTTCGGCGCCGTGGGGCAGTCGGCCCCGGTCCGAATCACCGTGAGCAACGACCCACCCACGGTGCGGCTGCTCAGCCCCACCAACGGCGCCTCCTTCTCCGCGCCCACCAACATCACCCTCCGAGCCGATGCCACCGACGGCGACGACGCGATCCACCGGGTCATTTTCTTCTCGAACGGGCGTTTCTTGCATAGCCTCACCAACCGCCCGTACGTCTGGACCTGGACCAATGCGCCACCCGGCGTCCACTTCCTCGTGGTCCGGGCGATCGACAGTTACGGCGCCTCCACCGCTTCCCTGGCGACGTGGATCACGGTGAACCGCCCGCTCACCGCAACGGCGCCCGCCAGCCCCGCCGGCAGCGCGGTCACCCGGATTCCGAACATCATCCCCGTGGCCGTGGCCACCAACGCTCCGCCCGGCCCAATGCTCACGGCGGTCACCGATTTGCCAGACGGGAACGTCCAGTTGACCATCACCGGCCCCGTCGGCGGCCGGGTGGCCGTGGAAACCTCGGCGAATTTTGCGGACTGGACCTTGCTGACGGTGGTGAGCAACGCGACGGGCACGATCGAATGCACCGCCCCGTCGGCAGCGGACGCGGCGCGCCGGTTCTATCGCGTCCGCGCGGCGGATTGAGCGCAACGGGGTCAGTCCCACATAACCGCACGTCCACCGCGCCCGCTGGGGTTCCGCCGGCCGCGGAACGCCAGAAGATGCGGTTATGCGGGACTGACCCCGCTACGCTGGGGCTCAGCCCCGGAATTTCCTGGCCGCGATGGTGGCGTTGTGGCCGCCGAACCCGAACGAGTTGTCGAGCGCGACCTCGACGTGCAACTGCCGCGCCGTGTTGGGGACGTAATCCAAATCGCACTGCGGGTCGGGGTGCTGATAGTTGATGGTCGGGGGGACGGTGTCGGTCTGGATGGCCTTGGCGCAGACGGCCATTTCGACCGCGCCGGCGGCGCCCAGCATGTGGCCGGTGGCGCCCTTGGTCGAGCTGATGGCCAGCTTCCGCGCGTGATCGCCGAAGACGGTCTTGATGGCCTGAGTTTCGCAGAGGTCGCCCTGCTGCGTGGAGGTGCCGTGGGCGTTGATGTAGGAGACTTCCCGCGGCGCCAGCCCGGCCGAGCGCAAGGCCATACGCATGCAGCGGACCGCCCCTTCGCCCTCGGGGGCCGGCGCCGTGATATGATTAGCGTCGGCCGTATTGCCATAGCCGACGATTTCGCAGTAAATCCGCGCGCCGCGCGCCCGGGCGTGTTCGAGTTCCTCGAGGACCAGCACCCCGGCGCCTTCGCCCATGACGAAGCCATCGCGTTCGGCGTCGAACGGCCGCGAGGCTTGGTGCGGCTGATGGTTGCGGGTGCTCATGGCTCTCATGGCGCAAAACCCGGCGATGCCCAGGGACGTGATGGTGGCCTCGGCGCCGCCGGCGAACATCACCTGCGCGTCTCCCATCCGCAGGGTGCGCCAGGCCTCGCCGATGGCGTGGGTAGAGGTGGCACACGCCGAACAGGTCGCCACGTTCGGTCCGCGCAATTTGTAATACATCGAGAAAATCCCCGATGCCATGTTCAGGATGAGCATCGGGATCATGAACGGCGAGACGCGGCTCGGCCCTTTGGCCAGCAGGATTTTGTGCTGCTCCTCGGTCGTGCGCAGCCCGCCGATCCCCGACCCGATGAACACCCCAATTTGGTCGCGATCGACGCGGTCCAGGTCCAGCCCGGAGTCCACCAGGGCCTGCTGGGCGGCCGCCACCCCGAACTGAGCAAAGCGGTCCGTGCGCCGTAATTCCTTGGAGGAAGGAAACGCGGCGATCGGATCGAAATTCCGCACCTCGCCGGCGATCTGGCAATCGTAGGCTGCCGCGTCGAAGAGCGTGATGCGGTCGATGCCGCACTGCCCGGCCAGCAAGTGACGCCAGAAGTGGTCAAACGGCTGACCCAGCGGGGTGACCACGCCGAGCCCCGTTACGACCACGCGATGACCTGACGATGCGTTCGCCATAAAATCAAAAGGGGCAGCGTGGGCGGATGGCGCGCTTGCTGCCCCGGACGGAACACGCAGGGATTACTTCTGGTTTTCTTCGATGTATTTGATCACGTCCCCAACGCTCTGGAGTTTCTCGGCTTCCTCATCGGGGATCTCGTAGCCGAACTCCTCTTCCAGGGCCATGATGAGTTCCACCGTATCGAGCGAATCCGCGCCCAAATCCTCGATGAATTTGGCCTCCGGGGTCACCTGGTCCGCATTGACGCCCAATTGCTCGACGATAATGTCTTTAACTCGTTGTTCGATCGATTTTTCAGCAGCCATGGTTTCTCCAGTTCTGTGTTGGTGTGTGTCTATGCGACGTGACCGCAGGCGTCAAGCCCCGAATCGCATTTATTTTCCCCGGCGATTCGCGGCCCTTTCCCACCCCCGGCGGGAGGCCGTCCCCGGCTCTTTACATCACCATTCCGCCGTCCACTGTCAGCACCTGGCCGGTGATGTAAGCCGCCGCCGGGCCGGCCAGGAACAACGCCGCGCCAGCGATTTCCTCCGGCCGCCCGAAGCGACCCAGCGGGATCGAGTCCCGCACCCTGGCCTTCAACTCGTCGTGGATGCCCACCGTCATGTCCGTCTCGGTGAACCCCGGGGCGAGAGCGTTGACCGTGATCCCACGCGAGGCGAACTCGCGGGCCAGGGACTTGGTCAACCCGATGAGCGCCGCCTTGCTCGCCGCGTAGTTGCACTGGCCGGCGTTGCCGATCAGCCCAATCACGGAAGCCACGTTGATGATGCGCCCGGATCGTTGCTTGAGAAAACCACGCGCCAGCGCCCGCGTGAACAGAAAGGCCCCCTTGAGGTTGGTGTTCAACACCGTGTCCCAGTCCGCGTCGCTCATCCGCAGCAGCAGCCCGTCGCGGGTCACCCCCGCGTTGTTCACCAGGATGTCCACTCGCCCGGGGTCGGCCAGGATTTTCTCGACCACCGCCGCCACCCCCGCCGGGTCGGCCACGTCCACCGCGTGCGCCCAAGCCCGGCGGCCCAAGGCCCGCACCTCGCCCGCCACTTTCTCGGAATTGGCGGCCGTGCGCGAAACGCAAACCACATCCGCGCCGGCCGCGGCAAACTCGAGGGCGATCGCCCGCCCGATCCCGCGCCCAGCGCCGGTCACTACCGCAATCTGCTTGTCAAGTTGGCTCATAAGCTGGCGCTGTTTAACCACGAATGCGCGCCCGTGCACACGATTTTTTTCATACCCTCAGCCCCCGCACCATTGCCGCCGACCCGGGTGCCCCGGGCCCACGGAACGCAAAAACCCGCGCCCCTCACTTGTCCGGCCGCGGACACCGGAACAAGGTCGGCCGGAGATCGCGCGGATACCGAATCCGGCCCAGGCCGTTGTTGTCGGTGACCATCCAGAAACAGTCGCGGCTGACCGCCAATCCTTCCATCGTGCCCATCGGGTAATGGTACAGCGTGTAGTAGGCGGCCTCGGGCGCATTTTCCATTGCCGCGTAGTCGAACTCGGCCAGGACGCGGTGGCTGGCCGGGTTGACTTCCAGGACCACGTGGCACTCGCGCAGCAGGACAAACAGCGCGCCGTCGAACCAGCACAAGTCCGAGTAATGCAC
>JAGWYX010000404.1 GCA_018969165.1 Verrucomicrobiota bacterium | reverse complement strand
GGCAACCGTGCAATGACGTATTTGGGCGACAAGGCCAGGTCTTCGATCGCGTCGTCCCGCGTGGCCTGGTTGCTGCGCCGGAGCCAAGCGGCGAGTTTGCCCAGATCGACGACGCTGATCACATCACCGCCGCCCGAGGCGATGAACGCGCGGCCGCCGGTGGCATCCGCCGCGATGCCCGAAGGATCGGCGAAGTAATCATTCGCTTCATCGAGCGGCATCTGGATGAGGCCGCCGGGGCCGGCGATGGCGAACCCACTGGACATGACCCAGCCGTTGGCGACCTGGGTGATCGGCACCAGATTGCGCACCTTGACCAGCGGCAGGAGCGTCCATTTCCGCCCGGCGACGACGCACACGCCTTCCGAGAGGTGCGCCGATTCGAGGCGCAAGCGGTCCACCACTCGGGCCGGCCCAGGGTCGATCACCGTCAGTTCGGAGGCGGGCACGCTGTCCTGACGGCGGGTGGTCGCCAAGCGGTTGGCGACCCAGGCGCGCGTGCCGTCGGGAGCGCTCGCGACGGCGAACGGTTCCCGGCCCGCAGCCAGCCGCGTCAACTCGCGCAACGGCGCCGTCGCCAGCAACGAGACGTCGTCGGACATCGAGTTGGCGACCACCAGCCGTTCACCCGCCGCCGTGAGGCACCGGGCAAGGCCGACGGGACCGCGACCGGTCTGAACGGTTTCCAACTCGCGGAGCGTCTCGGTGTCCAGCGCCACGAGGCGATCGGCGTCCCGGCAAGTAACGTAGAGCCGATGCGTTCGGGGAGACAGGACCAGACCGGTGGGGCGACCCGGCACCGGGACGCGGCGGCGCACCGCTCTGGATTTGACCTCCACCTCGACGACCTGGTCCAGGTCGTAAAGTGCCACGTAGAGTTTGGCGCCGTCGGGTGAAATTGCCAGGCCGGCCGGGGACGGATGGTGCGGCCGCGATTTGGCCCACGGTAGTCGCTCCAGGCTGACGCCGTGGCAATGGTCGCAACTGACGAATCCCAACGTCGGCCGGCCGGTCCACCGGCGCACGTGCGCGATTGCCCAGGCGCGACCGCCCAGACCGAGGGCGCTCCCGATGGCCGCCAGGGCGCAGCCAGCCGTGATGACGACCGTGCGCGGATTCATGGCGTCTTGTGGGTGGATGGGACCGCCGTCGGCTCGAACGCCAGCGACACCAGCGGCATATTCACCGCCAGGGGCCGATGATTGCGCGGCGTGTGGGCCCGCGGTTCGTGGCAGCCGATGCAGGTCCGGTTCTCGCCGGGGCGAACCCAGATCGACGGGGGAAGGTGGTGGAGTACGCCACCCTGGGCATCGAGGGTTGCGAAACCCAGCGCCACATCCGCCGGCACGCGGGCCATAAAGGAGCCGTCGGCTTGGACCGGGACTTCGCCCAGCGCGCGCTCCGGGCCCGCCGCGGAGGCCGCCAGTATCCGCACGCGGACCGCCGGTGCTTGCGGGACGTTGGTTGCCCGAAGGACGGTGCGATTGGCATCCAGGCACAGCAGGATGCCGCTTCGTGTCGCCAGGTTCAGTGTCGTCAAGTGACCCAGCGGCTTTGGCCGCGGCGCGACGGATGCGGCTTCAACATTATCCCAGGCGGGATCCGCGAATTGGACTCGTCCGACCGCAACGGCGTTTGGCTTCAGGCGGTAAACCGCCCAGGCACCCGGTCCGGATCGCGGTTGCGTGCCGGCCAGCTCCAGACAGGCCAACACGCCGGCGTCGCGGTCTGGGTCCACCGAGGTACAGGGCACGGGCTCGGAGACAACCGCTTGACCTCGGTCGCAGGCGGCGTTCGAACAGGAGGAGAACAGCGGTGATCGGGTCCCGAACGGCCGCGATTCCTGGACGGTTTCCGCCCACGTGACCGCACCCGCCGTGCCTGCACTCCAGGCCAAATAGACGACCCGACCGTCGGCCAATTCCCGGGGCCGACGGACCAGTGGCGCCCCATCGTGGTCCAGTGCGAAAGCAGTGAACTCGCTCCCGTCGCTGTTCACGGTGAACAGGCCCAGGTCCGGCGCACCCCCAGCGCCGACGCTCGGACGTGCGGAGACAAATAGAATGCGTCCGTCGCGCAGCACGGTCGGTTCAACCGCCGCCAAGAGGCCAAAGGTCAACCGGCGGGGCGCGCCGTCCGCACCTTGCGCATAGAGCGCCGCCGGTTTGTCCGAGGTCCAGGTCTGCCCCGCCGCGGGCACCGGCGACGCGAACACGACCTCGCCGTTCGGGAGGAGGGCGGGGTTCATCGCTCCGCCCGGCATCGAGGTGACGACTCGGTGCGGCCCTCCGTCCAGGCGCGCCTCGCAGATTTGCCAGAAGCCGTTTACGCGGGTCTTGCCGGTGAAGAAAATCCTCCGCCCGTCGTGGGCAACGACCGGTTCGCCGGCCGCCACGAAGCCGGTGGAAAGGACGCGAACGTCCTTCGGCCGGTAAGGCGGCGACACCAACACCACGCGGCTGCCGACGGGATAGCGCTCATCGAGAAGGTCGCCAGCCGGATGGCGCGGCCTCGGGTGCGGCTGGTCCCAAACCGCAGTGGCTGGCAACGCGCGCGAAATCGATATCCGCTGGTCGGACCGCGCCGCCTCGGCGCGCCGCACTCCCGCCCCATCCGTGCGCTCGGCATGGGCGGAGACCCTCGCGCTACCGAAGGACGGCTCAGAGGTCGCATTAGATTCCCTTGCGATCACCGGGAGCTGGGTCACGACCAACTTACCTTCGGGGAGTTGATTGCCGCAGCCAACCAGCCACCAGACCACGCCGCTGAAAAAACCGAACCCGGTCCACGCCCGTCTCATGGTTCCTTCACTCTTAGGATCCGGTCGCCGGCCACGTCCTGCAGCACCTGCGTCGTGCCACTTGGCCAGTGAATCTCGATCCGGTCGGCTCGCCGGCTGGCCCCCAACCCGAAGTGGACGCGCCGGTCGGATTGGCCAAGAAAGGCGGCCGGACAACGCGCCTCGGCATATTGCCGCTTGCCCGCGGCGGTCAGCGTGATACGCGAGCCGAAGCCATCCCGGTTGCTCCGCGTGCCCTGCAGATCCAGGGTGAGCCAATGGTTCCCGAAGGCGCCCCGATTGTGCAGCAGGATTGGCCGATCTCCCAGCGTCGTCACCAGGATGTCCAACCGCCCGTCGTTGTCATAATCCAGGACGTAACTGCCGCGCCCGCGAACCTTGGCGCGAAAATACGCGCCGCCCTTGTCCGCCGCATCGACGAATTTGCCGCTGCCGGTGTTTTCGAGCAGCAGACTTTCCCAGCCCACCAGGTGGTGGGCATCGCCGTTGGCGATAAATATGTCCAGATCGCCGTCGTTGTCGTAGTCCAACAACGAGCAGCCCCACCCGACAAACTGGGCCGTCAACGCCCCCAGCCCCGACACCATCATCCGATCCTCGAACGTCCCCTGTCGCGAACCCATGTAGAGCGAGCCATACCCCAGCCGAGACACCAGGATGTCCGGGATCAAGTCGCCGTTGCAGTCGCCGATGGCCGCCGTCATCGAGCCCGCCGCTTCGCCCAAGGCATTGAACGCCACGCCGGCCTGGACCCCGGTCTCCTGGAAATGCCCCTTGCCGTCGTTGAGCAAAAGCAGGTTCGGCGTCGCGTCGTTCGAAACATAGATCGCTGGTTTCCCGTCCCCGTTGACGTCGAACGCGCACACCGACATCGCGCGGTGGCCCGGAATCTGGATGCCGGCCCGCGCGCTGACATCCTCGAAGGTGCCATCGCCGCGATTGCGATAGAGCCGGTTCAATTCGGACGGGTAGGACAGCGGCCCCGGATAGGCGTCCGGATTGAAGTAGAGATTGTAATTGGGGTTGAACGTCAGGTAATTGGCGACAAACAGGTCGAGCTTGCCATCTCCGTCCACGTCCACGAACACCGCGCCGATGCCCGTCCCATTGTTGGCCACGCCGGCCTTGTCGGTCACGTCCTCGAAGGTGCCGTCGCCCCGGTTGTGGTAGAGAATGCTCCGCCCGATGTTGACCACGTACAGGTCGGTGTGCCCGTCGTTGTCGTAGTCGGCCGCCACCGCCGCCACCCCGTAGCCGGCGCCGGCCACACCCGCCTTCTCGGTGACATCCTCGAAGGTGCCGTCGCCCCGGTTGTGATAGAGCCGATTTGGCTGGCGCACCGTCCCCGGCGTCGCGTGCGTCACGCCCGCCAACGGGCCCGAGTTGACCAGGTAGATGTCCATCAACCCGTCGTTGTCGTAATCGAAAATCACCGCGCCCGCCCCGTTGGACTCGATGATGTTGGCGATCCGCGTATCGCAAAACTGGTGGGTGAACTGGATCCCGGCCTTGGCGGTGACATCTTCAAACACGTCGGCCGGCCCCGCGGCGATCGGTGGCAGGACCGCCGGCGCGGCAGCCGCCGGGACCGCGGGACCGGGACCGCCGGGATGCCCGACACGAACCAGGAGGATCACCGCCAGCGCCACCAACAGGCACAGCCCACAGGTGGAAACGATCTTCCCAATCAAACCCGGTAAGCGCGTCATGTTGGATCAACCCTATCGCGTTCTGGCTTGGGTATGCGGGTCAAGAGCCCTTGAACTTTGAAACTTGCTGGCATCAAGCCAAGCCTTGGTGTCGAGTTCCCTGCCCGCGTCTCCCTCCTTAAGGACTCCATGTGCGAGGCGCGCACAGCGGAGATACTGGAAGCACACCAGAACCGCGCATACCCCAACCGACCGGGAATGAGGTCTAAGGGCGTGTTGGAAAAACGCGGAGCGCGGCTGGGTCGTCCTCGACCAGCCGCAGCACGCCTTGCGTTTCGGGCGCGATTTACTC
>JAGWYX010000403.1 GCA_018969165.1 Verrucomicrobiota bacterium | reverse complement strand
ATTTGACATTCGGTTCACCCGACGGTGGCGAGGTCAAATGTCGAGATCTGACCCCGCCGTGGAACAAGGACAGGGCCTGGGGGAGGTCGAGGACGCGCTGGACGTTCAGGTAGTCCGGCCCGTCCCGCTGCGAGGCGGGCAAGCCCGGCAGGTCCAGAGTGGCGACGGTGGGCTCGAACAGGGCGGCATACAGGACATTTACGGCCATCGGGCCGCGCCCGTGGAGTTCCAGGCGGGCATTTTTCGTGGCGGGGATCGCGCGCAGCGCCTGCACCGCGCGCCGGATATCCCACACGCGCATGCTGTCCAGCGTTTCGCCCAGCAGCATGAACCGCCGCCGGATTTGAATCCGCTCGCGCGGGTCAGCGGTCCACGCCGTCAGACCGATCCCACGCGGCGCGATGAAGGCGCAGACCCGCGCGCCGCGACGGACGACGGCGAGTTGGCCGGCGAAGCGTGACTTGGCGGTACGGGGTGGAGTGCCGATCCCCAATTCAGCCGTCAATTGGGGTGCGAAGCGAGGTGCCAGGGCGGCCAGCCAGTCCGACCAGTCCACTTGGTCGAGGACATCGAGGGTGACCTCCTTTGCGGTCCGTCGTCCGGCGTGGCTGAGGAGGTAGAGACGCAAGGGCACCGCCGGTTGGCTGGAGAAATCATAGGCCTGAAAGACAACGCCGCGGTGGGTCACCGAAAACGCGCGGGTCAAGGTAATCGGTCCGGGATCGGTTGGCCAAGCCCGGAAGGTTTTTTGCCTTAACAAGGTCAACAGCCGTGCCCGGTCTGCGGAGGAGGGTTCAGCCGATGGCGGGTGGGCGAGCGGCACGAAGGTTTCCTGGATGTTCGTATTGCGCGCGTTGGCCGGCAGTTGGGAGAAGACTCTTAGCTGTTCGGGTTGAAAGAAGTTGGTCGCCGGCATGGCGATGATCGGGTCTTGGCCCTTAAGGTGGCGGTTGAACCAGCGGAAGACGGGCACTTGCAGGTCCTGGGTATCCTGGTGAGGACCTTCGGTGATAAGGACGCCGAGGTTGGTGGAGGCGCCGTAAAGCGAGTAGATCTGGCGGACTTTGGCGTGGAGTCGCATCACACCGTCGAGGGGAAAGATCGAGTCCTTGTCCGAGTTGCAGATGAGCAGCGGGCGAGGGGCGAGGAGGGCGGCCAATTGCGGGTAATCCCAGCGGTAGGTATTGACGAAGAACATGCAATCGCAATGACCCTCGACGGTGCCATCGACGACATGATTATGCAGGTCGGTGATGCCGGCAACGGGCGCCGCGACTTTGATGCGGTTGTCGAGGGCGGCGATCGTCCAGCTATAGGCGCCGCCGCCAGACCGGCCGGTGATCCCGAAGCGATTGGAATCTACTTCCGGCCGGGATTGGAGGTAATCGAGCGCGCGGATGCCGTTCCAGGCTTCGACGCCGGCCGGGGTATAACCACGCGAGTTCCACCACCACATGCCGCGACGATAGGTGCCGTGGTGGATGCCTTGGATTTCGCCGAGCTGGAGGCTATCGATGACCAGGCAGACGTAGCCATTGCGGGCAAACCATTCGCCGTGATGCTGGTAGGCAGTCTTATTCCCATAGCTGATGCCGTGCTGCATCACGAGCGCATGGCCGCACACGTAAAGGACGGTCGGCGCCGGCCGGGTCAGGTTTTTCGGCAGGTAGAGGTTGCCGGTTACATAAAGCCCCGGCATGGACTGGAAATGAAGGTTCTGGACCGTGAACGTGTCGGAATCGATCTTGCCGGTAATGACGGGATGCAAGTCCGTACGCGGCGGAAGTGGGTCGAGCCCCAGCATTTCGCGGAGTTCACGTTGGTATTCTCCGCGTTTGGCTTTCCAGTCGGCGAGTGTACGAATGTCGGCCAGGCAGCGAGCGGAGAGGTTGGCGGTTTCGGTCTGGAAGTAATTGGCCAGGAGCCGGTCCCCCGGGGTCGGTGTCGGCGGCGGGTCTGCCCCGTACAGGACGACGGACAAAGCCAGCACTGCCAGGTTGACATTCATGGAGAGGCTTGTAGCGCGATGGTGCAGGCAATGGGACCAGGAACCGAGGCACCGCCTCTCCCGCTCTGGGGGCATTTCAGGATGGACGGTCTGAGCCAGAACAGGACTATTCCAAGCACAGGGGCTGGCGGCCAGCAAGATGAGATGCCGGTCGGGACCGAGCCAACGCGGACGGCGAGCGCCTTTCATTCGGGAATCGACTGGCGCATGCGACTGCTTTTCCAGTGGAAATGCAAGCCGATTATAATTGGTCTGGGAATTTCCAGTTTACGACCCGGTCCATGCCCGTCAGAATCCTTGGCAGTCGACTCAGAGAAGGGTCCGGCAGTGGAGTTCTATATTTATCGCGACGGCCAGCAACTCGGGCCTTACTCGATCGAGGCCCTCCAGGACCTGCTGCGCCTAGGCTCGATTTCATCAAATGACCTTGCTTGGCGCGAAGGATTGACTGACTGGCGGCCATTGCGGGTGCTCCTGGCGGACCTGTCCAGTAACGAATTACCGGTGGCGCAACCCGCGCCTACGCCGGCGAGGCCAATTGCCGAGGGGGTGGGTGAATCGCGCCGCGCGCGCGTCTCGGCACCGGTCGGCGAGGCCACTTTCGCCACGCGGGTGATCGGCGCGTTCGATTATCCGCTCAAAGGAGACGGGGTGGTTCTGGTCATTGGTGGAGGGGTGCTTTCAGTGGTCACGGGGTGGTTGGCCGGCGTCCTGGTGGTGTCCCTCCTGGTCGTGCTTTTCGTGACGGGTTACGTCCTGGCGTACGGGCAGAAGATTATCGAGAGTTCTGCCTCGGGGGACGCCAACATGCCGACCTGGCCGGACTTTTCCAATATCATGGAAGACATTCTCGCGCCTTATTTTCAGTTTTTGGCAACGACGACCCTCTGTGTGGCCGGCCCATTCTGGTTATGGCGTTCACTCGCGCTGGGGCACTCCGGGCCGGGCCTGCTGGTGATCGCCTGGATGGTCATGGGCCTGTTCTGCCTCCCGATGGCCTGGCTGGCGGTGACGATGTACAACACGGTAGCGGCGCTGAACCCGATTCTCATCGCGCGGTCGATCAGTCGGGTCCCCGGCCACTACCTGCTGACGGTTGTGGTTTTGTGCGGTGTGCTGCTGGCCGAATACGGTGTGCACCGGTTCCTGGCGGCCTTGCCGGTTCCCATCCTGTCGCCCTTTCTTTCCGGGTGTGCAGCGGTTTATTTTCTGGCCGTGCTTGCCCGGGTGCTTGGGCTGCTTTACTTCGTCAACCGGGCCAGGCTCGGTTGGTTTAAAACCGCTTGAAACGGTCCCGCCGCGCCGGTTTAAATCGGGCCATGCGCCGGCATCGGAACCTGGTGGTCTCCGCCGTAGTGGTGGCGATCGCTTGCGTCTCAACGCCGGCTTGGGCGTTGCCGGCCAAGGCCGGCTCCGGCTTCACCGCCGGCGACTTCGCGATCGGGTTCCGTTCACTGCCCGGGGGGATACGATTGGAAAGCCTCTATGATATGCGGGACCAGCAGGAATGGTGCGCGTCGAATCCGCCGCCATTATTCCGCCTCACGCTGCGTCAGGTCGGCAGCCACAAAGAGGCGCGCCTGGACGCTGACCGCGGCTGGCGGCGGACCTCGCTGACCCGGGTTCGGGACGGTTTCAAACTGAGCTGGACCGGGGCGGAGGAGACGGCCTTGCGCGGAGTGGCGGTGACGGTCGTCGCACGGGCCGACGAAATGCACAGCGCGTGGCATTGGCGGCTGGTAGTCCAGGACCGGAACGCCGAGTGGGGTGTGACTCGAGTGATCTTTCCGCAGGTGGCATTGCGCGGGCCGGAGGACGGGGGCGCGGTGTTTTTTCCCCGCGGTCCGGGCGAGGTGCAAACGAAGGCGTGGCAGCGCGCGTTCGTTTACCACGGTGAATATCCCGGTGGTTGGTGCAGCATGCAGTTCATGGCCGCCTACCGGGAGGCGCCGGAGCCGGCGGGGCTGTACCTGGCCCTGCAGGATCCGTGGGGCAGCGGGGAGAATCTCGGGGTCGAGAGTGAGCCGACTTCGGGCCGGCTGCGACTCTGGTTCGAGGAGCCGGCGCCGAACCTAGGAGTGGCCGGCAACGGGTTCCGGCCGAGTGGGGAGGCGGTGCTGGAGTTGTTCCGGGGCGACTGGTTTGACGCGGCGCAGATTTATAAGGCATGGGCGCGGCCGCACGCGCGTTGGTGGCCGCGCCTGGGCCGGGAGGGTCGAGCGGATACGCCGCGCTGGATGCGCGAGTTGAACGCCTGGGTGATGACCGGCGGCGCGCCGACGGAGTGTGTGGACCGGGTGAAGCGCTTCCAGCAGTTCCTGGGGTTACCCGTCGGATTTCACTGGTATAACTGGCACCAGATTCCGTTCGACAATGATTACCCGCACTATTTCCCGGCCAAGCCCGGCTTTGCCGAGGGCGTGCGTGAGTTGAAGTCGGCCCAGGTCTATCCGATGCCCTACATCAACGGGCGGCTCTGGGACACGCACGATCGCGGCACCAACGATTTCGAATTTACACGCCTGGCGTTGCCGGCGGCGACCAAGCAGGACGACGGCCAGCCGTATCTGGAGCGGTATGGCAGCCGGGAAACCAATGGCGAGCGGGTCGCGCTGGCCGTCATGTGCCCGGCAACCCCGCTCTGGCAGGACACAGTCCGCGGGATCGTCCTGCGGTTATTGCACGACGTCGGCACCAGCGGGGTGTACATCGACCAAGTCGCCGCGGCGCCGCCGAAGCTGTGCATGGACCCGCGGCATGGCCACCCGCTGGGTGGCGGATCTTGGTGGAACCAGGGTTACT
>JAGWYX010000402.1 GCA_018969165.1 Verrucomicrobiota bacterium | reverse complement strand
GGGGCGTCGTTGCGCGGGCAGTCGAGTATCGCCGAGGATACACTCCTACCCGCACGCCTAGCCCCAGGGCAAATTGGCCGCTGGCAAACTGTATTCTATCCCAGGGTCTGGTCAGTATGACCCCAATGCGCGTCCAAAACGTCGAGGCTCCCCACGAACTCACGTTCCGGGTCAGGCCCCGGGCGACCGGAGATGTTTCCTCTTCCACTTTTCGCGGAGCAAGCGATGCAGCCGGTCGCGGACCTCGAGGGGCAACTCGTAGGGTTCGCCCCCCTTGTAGAGGGTGATGGTCTGGCGGATGTTATCCACCACCACCCGGCAGGGATTGCAGCCGGCCATGTGCTGGTTGAACTCCTCGCAGATCTCGGGGGCGATGGACCCGTCCACGTATTCGTTCAACAACATGAGCAAATCTTCGCACTTCATAAGCGGACTCTGCGAAGGATTGAGCCGCCAAGCGGAAGAAAGTTACAAGCCGCTTTTCCAACCGCGCGGGCACGCCCGGCGTTCCGAAGAACCCTTTGACAGTCCTTCGCGACGGCGATTATGCTCCGTGCCGTAAACTCGATGTCCCGCCAACCCACCCCCCCAACCCGTTGAACCATTTATGAGCCTTCCGCCTTCCACGCCTCCCGCCGACCCGGCCGCGCCGCTCAGTCGCCGCCGCTTCCTCAGAACCGCCTCCGCCGCCGTGCTGGGCGGCTCCATGCTCGGCAGCCTGGCCGTCCCCCGCGGCGTCTTCGCCGATTCGAGTGAGACGATCAAAATCGCCCTGGTTGGCTGTGGCGGGCGCGGCACGGGCGCCGCTAACCAGGCCTTGAGCACACCCGGCCCCACCCAACTCATCGCCATGGCCGATGTCCGCCCCGAGCAATTGACCAAGAGCCTGGCAACGCTCACCGCGCACAAAGCCAGCCAGGTGGACGTGCCGCCCGAGCGGCAGTTCACCGATTTTGACGGCTACCAGAAGGCCATCGCGCTGGCCGACATCGTGATCCTGGCGACTTCGCCGGGGTTTCGCCCGATTCATTTCCAGGAGGCGGTGCGCCAGGGCAAGCACGTCTTCATGGAAAAGCCGGTGGCCACGGACGCTCCCGGCGTGCGCCGAGTGTTGGCCGCCGCGCAGACCGCGAAGGAGAAGAACCTCAAAGTGGGTGTCGGCCTGCAGCGACATCATCAGCCCGGCTACCTGGAGACGATCAAGCGCCTCCAGGACGGCGCGGTCGGCAAGGCAATGTCGTTCCGCTGTTACTGGGACGGCACCTCGCGGGACGGCGTGGACCGCGAGCCGGGCGAGACCGAGATGCATTACCAGATTCGTAACTGGTACTACTTCACCTGGTTGTCGGGCGATCACATCGTCGAGCAACATGTGCACAATATCGACGTTATCAACTGGATGAAGGGCGCCCATCCGGTCCGGGCCCAGGGGATGGGCGGCCGCCAGGTCCGCAAGGCCAAGCGGCACGGACAGATTTTTGACCATCACTTCGTTGAGTTCGAATATGCGGACGGCACCCGGATGTTCAGCCAGTGCCGGCAGATCCCGCGGTGCTGGCCGAGTGTATCTGAACACGTGCTGGGGACCGAGGGGGAGGTGCATTGTCAAGGCAATCGCTTCGCCATCACCGGCCCCCAGGCCTGGCAATACCGGAACGAGGGAAAGCGCGTGGACCCCTACCAGCAAGAACATGACGATCTGTTCGACGCGATCCGCCATGACAAGCCCTACCACGAGGCCGAGTACGGCGCGCTGAGCACGATGACGGGCATCCTCGGGCGCATGTGCACTTATTCGGGCCAGCAGATCACCTGGGAGGAGGCCATCAACTCGCGGATCGATCTACTGCCGAAGACCTTTTCCTGGGACACCCTGCCGCTGGTGTTGCCGAATGCCGACGGCTATTATCCGGTGGCGGTCCCGGGGCAGACGGTGTGCGTGTAGGCCAGTTGTATCGGTGCGGTTGATCTCGATGCTTATGGGATCAAATTGGGATGACCCACTTCCGGGCATGGTTACACCCGAGGAACTGGGTCAGGCTCTCAACCCGTTTTCCCGAGAGTTGCAACCGATGCAGATGATGCTCGCGTAGTGCGAGTCCTGCTTCCATCGGCGTGAAATCGCTCACGGAATACGTCTGGTTTGAACTCCCCGAGCGGCGCGGTTTTGTGAACCTCACCGCTACGGTTAACGAACTCGTGCGCAAAAGCGGCGTCCAGGAGGGGTTGTGCCTCGTCAACGCCATGCACATCACGTCCAGCGTGTTTATCAACGATGCCGAAGACGGCCTGCTCCACGATTACGAGGTCTGGCTGGAGAAACTCGCGCCCCATGAGCCAACCGGACTGTACCGGCATAACCGCACCGGCGAGGACAACGCCGATGCGCATCTCAAACGACAGGTCATGGGCCGCGAAGTCGTGGTCGCCATCACCCGCGGCCAGCTCGACTTCGGTCCCTGGGAACAAATCTTTTACGGCGAGTTCGACGGTCGCAGGCGGAAACGGGTCCTGGTAAAAATCATCGGAGATTAAGTAAGCAAGCCGGCGGCTGGGTGTTGCCGCCAGCGGAGGGCCAGGTCGGATTGTCGAGTTCCGCCTGCCGCGACCGGATTGGGCGCGGGCGGGAGGGTGGGCGGTTGATCACCAATCCCGCGCAAGTCGGAAGCCGATGTATTGGCTTCGGGTGACGGGCGGATTCCCGCTGCGAAAGCCGGGTCGCACCTGCGCCGTTCCCAGAAACCAGCTTCCACCCCGCATCACCCGTTCCACCGCCGGGGTCGAATTCACCGGATCGACAATCGGGGCCTTGGCATAGAAACCGGCGTCGTACCAGTCCTGGCACCATTCCCAGACGTTGCCCAACATATCATGCAGACCCCAGGCATTGGCGCGTTTGCCGCCGACCGGATGAGTGTGATGGCTCGAGTCGGTTTGCAGCCACGCGTAATCCTGGAGATTGTCAGCCCGGATTGGCGTCGCGGCGGCGCCCAAGCCGTAGAGGTTCGTGCCGCCGGCCCGACAGCAATACTCCCATTCGGCCTCGGTTGGCAGCCGGTATTTGGCGTTGCCCTTGGCGTTGAGCTTCTTTAAGAACCTTTGGACATCCTCCCAACTCACCGAATCCACGGGCCGATCGTCACCCTGGAAGACGGACGGATTGTCGCCCATCGTGTCGCGCCATTGTTTCTGGGTCACTTCATACTTGCCCATCAGGAATGGCCGGTTGATTCGCACCCGCCGCGGCGGTCGTTCACACTCGTCGAACTGGTTCCAGGCCTGCCTCGCCTCGAGCGCCGATCGCTGCGCGTCCGTCGTGCCCATGACAAAGCTGCCGGCGGGGATCTGAACGAAGTCGATCCCGTCGAAAGTCAGGTCCCCGCCCTGTGCGGCGCTCGCACTGAAAGCCAGGAGCCATCCCAGCAAAACTCGCCGAAAGCAGCTTTTGGTCGTACGGACGACCCGAAACGGCCCGAGCCGGTCGGAGGGACACCCCGGTGACTGGCAAGCAGAGCGGGTTGGAGGGCGAGCAAGCATGGGAGCGCCGAGGAATGATGTGCGAACTTTTGTCGTACGTACGACAAAAGGTTGCACGGATGCGGATGCGGCCTAGCCCTTGGCGATGAACTTCAGCGGGCCACGCTGATTGCGGCCGTGGCCTTTGGGGTCGATGCCGCTGAGGTAGAGGGCGGTGGCGTAAACGTCGCCGTGATTCGGGATCGAGGAGTGCGGATCCTTCTTGCGATCGGGGCGCAATTGGCCAGTGACGGGGTCGTAGTTGGGGTCGAGGCTGCCGTCGGGCATGAGCGGGATGGCGGTGAGGGTCTTCTCGCCGACGGTGCCGAATTGGGTGTTGCCTTTGATCTTGGACCCCAGGAAGGCCGCGCTGGTCACCATCCAGTGCTGGCAGATGTCCTGGTCGTCGATCTTCTTCTGCTTTTCGGTCTCGGAAATTTTCTCCGCCTGGATGCCGTCCACGTCGCCGTGGATGGTGCGCCCGAATTCGGAAGTGATGACGATGGTGGTGTGATCGTAAAGCGAGGTGTCCGTCTTTCCGCACGGGGTTTCCTTGAGGCGCTTGACCAGGGCGTGGAGGGGATGCCAGAGGTCCTCCTTCATCATGGTGGATTGATCGGTCTGGCCGATGGGGGTTTTGCGATCGCTTTCCCAGAGGGCCTTGCGGGAGCGGTGGGTATCAAACCGGCGTATATCGCGCGACTCGATCCAATAGGCGCAGCCCATCCCCTCGCGCATCAGCTCGTAGGTCATCATGGCCTGGACGTTCGAGTTGGGCGAGAACTTGCTGCGGGCCTTGTTGCCGTTGACGCTGCGGTAGGAGATGAGTTCATCCTTGGGATTGACATTGAATTCCTCCTTGAGGGCCGGATCGCTGAACAGGCGCAGGAGGCGTTGCCGATCCAGACGCAGGCCCTTGGCGGCCAGTTGCACGTAAATCTCGCGCGCCGAGTTGTAACTCTTGACGGCTTCGATGTTGTTGTCCTGGAGGAACTCGGTGGAGGCGGCATCGAGGAACTTCTGGATTTGGCGGTTGACGACATCCCCCGAGGTGGCCTGCATGCGAAGGAGGAACTTCTTGAGTTTGGCGGGGGTGCCGGCGTAGATGGTGTGGGCGTGGACGGGGCCGAGCGCATGGTAATAGCCTTTGCGGCCGGTATATTGGACTTCATTGAGTTCGCCGTCAGCCAGCCACCAGTGCCAGGAGAGGTTGGGCAGAACGTATGGCTGGCCATAGACCTCGGCGAAAGCCTGCATGACCGAGCGTTCGTCGTCCTGGCGATCCTCCTGGAGCTTG
>JAGWYX010000401.1 GCA_018969165.1 Verrucomicrobiota bacterium | reverse complement strand
CAAAATCCAGAGATTATGGAGGCAAACCGGTTCGAGCGCCATCCGGGGCCAGATCGCCGTCGGGGATCACGGACCTCAGCAGCCCTGGCTAAAAGGTGCGAAATTCAGCTATGTCACGGGGCTGCCAATGCGGCAATCCAATGCGAGCCTGCAATTCACCGTCGGCCTGGAGGCAGCGAACTGGTCGTCCGGCCAATCAGCAACCGGCACGGGCGGGCCTATTACGCTGGCCGACACGAACGCAACCGCCAAGACGCGGTTTTATCGCGTCATAGCCCAGTGATGGGCGAAGGCCGAGGGACCGAGGAGGTAGGATGGAGAACGGCAAAGGGCGCAGGGTGGAGCGCACGGCGCACGGCGCGTTGCCCCTGGCGTTTGGCCGACGCGATCATCCGGCACCCGCGGTTGAACGCCGGATCGAGCCTGGGGGACAAACGCTGGCAGGGTCCTGATTTCGGAGCGCGGCCCTATGAGCCGCAGCACAGCGGCTTCAGAATCAAGCCGCTGCGAGTCACAGACTCGCGCTCCAACCGCGAATTCGGACACTGCCCAAACGCTTGCCTGTTTGCCCCACGGCGACTCGAGTCCTTGATTCCTGAAACTTGCTGTCATCAGGTCGAGTTTTCCCGTCCCAGCCGCCGGCTGTGCTTTGCTCTCCAAGGACGCTATGGGCGAGGCGCGCAGAGGGGAGTAAACGCCAGAAAGGAACAATCGAATTAGAATCCACGAACAACGCGAATCGGCGCAGGTGAGGAAAACGTCCTTCGCGAGATTGGCGGAATTGGCGGATGACCCTAACCGGTGCCCGGCAGCAGCCGGGGCAGCTTGTAGATCAACACCGGGTCGACGAAGCCTTTCATTGCCTCGGGCCAGGGGCCGACGATGCGTTGGACCTCGCGATACTGGTCGGGGTTGGCGGCGACGGCGTAATCGCCGCGGACCTGCTGCACGAACCCTTCGTTCATCAGAATCTCGCGGCTGCCGGCCTTGGCCAGCAACCGCATCGTCAGGTCGATGTCCTTCCCGTAAACGTCCTCGGTTCCCGGGATAAAGGTGATCTCATAGGCGTGCTGGCAAAAGACGGCGCTGATTTTCACGTCGCTGAACAGCGGATCCTCGGCGGCGGCGACGCGGCAAAGCCCCGAAAAGAAGTGCAGCGCGGTCTCGTGATTGGCCAGCATCCGGTCCTGCGAGATGAAGAACATCAGGCAATCCCCGATGCTCTTCAGGGGCACAAAACTCGAGGAGAGAAACGAAAGGGTGTATTGAAAGGCGTTGTGGATGAACACCGCCCAGTCCTGGACCGAGCTGTCCTTGACCGCGGTCGAGCCGACGATGTCCACCACGATGCAGTAGCCGGGCGTCGGCTGGAGGGCCTGCATTTTGCTGTTGAGTTCGCGATCGCGGGGATCGAAATAGAGGGACATGGCCGGATGCCTGAAGCGCTGAAACGGAACCGTCCGGGTCAGATTTTCGCAACCCTCGCGTCTTGCCCGCTCCGGCCCTCAAGCAATCGCGGTAGGGCCGGACAACCGCGAAACGATGGCGTGGGGTCCATTAGATACCTGTCTGATTAAACCGCAGTCTGCAGGAACGCCCCTGGGTTGTCAATGTTTCCGTGGTCCGCCACAAAAAACTTGCGCACTCGGACCTCCGGCGTTAATGAGTCTCCAGAGTCCTTGAATAGCGTGGAACTTGCTGTGGTCAAGTCAAGTTTTACCCTCGCTTTCGCGGTCGGTGTTCTTCCCCTCAAGGGCTCTGGTCGTGTCCAGACGAAAGGCAACCATGCCAAATCAACAGCACTCAACTCCAGGCGCCGGGGTCTCGCGACGCGGCTTTCTCAAAGGCATCGGCGTCGGGACCGTCGCCACGGGCTTGCTCTCGCCGGTCGGCCTCAAAGACGCCCTGGCCCGTGAAAACGGTTTCGTCGGCCCCGGCGAGGTCCCCGTCACCCTCAATATCAATGGCCAGAACCGGGCGCTGAACGTCGAACCGCGGGTGACGCTGCTCGATGCGTTGCGCAATCGGCTCGACTTGACCGGGGCCAAGAAGGTGTGCGATCGGGCCACGTGCGGCGCCTGCACGGTGCTGGTGGACGGCCACCCGGTCTATGCCTGCACCCTGCTGGCGATCGAGGCCGAAGGCCGCCGGATCACCACCATCGAGGGGTTGGGCACGCCAACGAACCTGACCCCGGTGCAGCAGGCCTTCGTCCACCACGACGCCCAGCAGTGCGGGTTCTGCACTCCCGGCTTCGTGGTCGCGGCCAGCGCGTTTGTCCGCGAGCATCCGGACGCCACGCTGGACGAAGTGCGGCACGGCCTGGGCGGCAACCTCTGCCGGTGCGGGACCTACGCCGGCATGATGCTCGCCGTCGTCGAGGCCGCCAAAGCGAAAGGAGGCGCCTGATGCATGCCGCCCCCTGGCCTGCCGCCGAAAAACGAACGCTCATCGGCCAACGCATCGATCGCATCGATGGCCCGCTCAAAACGACCGGCACGGCGAAATACTCCTACGACATCAACCGGCCCGGGATGCTGTGGGCCAAGGTCGTCACTTCTCCCTACGCGCGCGCCCAAATCGTCAGCGTCAACCTCGACCCCGCCAAGGCGGCGCCCGGGGTCAAAGCCGTGTGGAAGGATGACGACCTGAGCGAGGTTCAATACGCCGGGCAGATCGTCGCCGCCGTTGCCGCCGAGACCGAGGAACAAGCCGAGGAAGCCGCCCGCGCGGTCAAGATCGAATACAAACCGCTGGCGCACCAGGTGGTCGATTCCGATCCCGCCCGGTTTGACAGCAAGAAAGAGCGGGTCGGCAAACGCGAGACCGGCAACGTGGACGACGCCCTGGGCAAGGCCGACACCGTGGTCACCGGCGAGTATGGAATCCCGGTGGTCGCGCACTGTTGTCTGGAGTCGCACGGGCAAGTCGCCGAAGTCCGCGGCGGCGAGCTCTATCTTTGGTCCTCGACCCAAAACGTCTCCGGCTACAGCGACCGGTTGGGCGACGAGGTGGACATTCCGCAGAACAAGATTCACGTGGAATGCCAGTTCATGGGGGGAGGTTTCGGCTCCAAATTTGGCTACGACAAATGGGGCGTCATCAGCGCCCTGCTGGCCAAGCAGAGCGGGCGCCCGGTCAAGCTCATGCTCGAACGCGACATCGAGTTGATGACCGCCGGCAACCGGCCCTCGGCTTTCGCCAAAATCAAGGTCGGCGCGCAGAAGGACGGCACCGTCACCGCGTTTGAAACCGACGTGTGGGGCACCGGCGGCATGGGCGGTTATGGACCGCCCCCGATGCCGTACGTGTTCGACAGAATCCCGAACACGCGTTTGAGCAGCCGCGGGCTTCGGACCAATCGCGGCGGGCAGCGCGCCTGGCGCGCGCCCAATCATCCGCAGGGTTGTTTCCTGACCATGTCGGCGATGGAAGACACCGCGGCGGCGCTCCGGATGGACGCGCTGGAGTTCTTCCTCAAGAACGTCGCGCTGACGGATCGGCCCGAGATTTACACCGAGGAACTGAACCGAGCGGCCGAATTGATCGGTTACAAACAAAAATCGCACCCGCGCGGCGACCCGCGACCCGGACCGCTCAAGCGCGGTCTGGGCATGTCGATCCACACCTGGGGCGGCAAGGGCCACCCGTCGGATTGCGACGTGACGATCAACCCTGACGGTTCCGTGACCGCCAAACTCGGGTCGCAGGACCTGGGCACCGGGACCCGCACCATCATCGACATCGTGGTAGCCGAGACACTGGGGTTGCCCGTCGAGGCTGTCCGGGTCGAGATCGGCAGCAATGCCTACCCGCCTTCCGGCGCGTCGGGCGGCAGCACGACCGTTGGCGGGGTGTCCGCCTCCTCCCGCTTGGCGGCCACCGCGGCGCTGAACGCGTTGCTCGAGGTCGTCGCCCCCAAACTCGGCGTCACCGCCGATGCCCTTGAGGCCGCGGGCGGCCGGATTCGCCAGAGCGACAAGCCGGACAATTCGATCTCGTGGAAGGACGCCTGCGCCCTGCTCGGCCCGACCTCGATCACCAAACGCGGCTCCAATAATCCCGACGAAAGCCAGAAACTGCACCTCATCGACGAGGGCGTCGGCGGGGCACAAATGGCCGACGTCTCGGTCGATGTCGAGACCGGCATCGTGACGATCAACGAGATGGTCGCCGTCCAGGACTGCGGTCTGGTCATCGATCTGAAGACCGCGGAGAGCCAGGTCTATGGGGCGCTGATCATGGGCATCACTTATTCGCTGTTCGAGGAGGCGGTTTATGACGCGCATACGGGCCGGATGCTGAATGCCGACATGGAGTTTTACCGGCTCGCGGGTATCCGGGATGTCGGCCAGTTAAAGGTCCACATGATGACCGGCAAAGGGTACGACGAACGCGGTGTGGTGGGACTGGGTGAGCCGCCTGTCATCTCGCCGGGCGCCGCCATCTCCAACGCCGTGGCCAACGCCATTGGCGTCCGGGTGCCCGAGTTACCGCTGACCCCCGACCGCGTGCTCGCGGCGCTGAAGAAGGGAGGGATGCTCGCGTGAAAGCCTTTGCCTACGCCGCCCCGAAGACCTTGAAGGAAGCCACGGCCTTGCTGGAAGACAACTGGGGCAAGACCGAGATTCTCGCCGGCGGCACCGACCTGATCACTTCGCTCAAGCAACGTCTCGTGGCGCCGGATCGCCTCGTCAGCCTGCGCCACCTCCGCGAACTCAAAGGCATCAAAGTCAGCCGGTCGGCCCTCCGCATCGGCGCGTTGACCACCCTGGGCGAGCTGGCGTCTGACAAGACCGTGCAGGCGCAATTCCCG
>JAGWYX010000400.1 GCA_018969165.1 Verrucomicrobiota bacterium | reverse complement strand
AGGTCGTGAGTTCAAATCTCACCGCCCCGACCACTTTTCCTCAGGAAATCGAGAAAAAGCTTGAAATCCTAACAGAATCCTAACGCAATCCGGGCCATGACGCTCAAACACGTTCGGCAATGGCCCGTGGAGGTTAAGTCCGGTTCGGTCACCGTCAAAATCTACCGCGTCCAGAACAAGAGACGCCGCAGCTTCATGGTGTCCTATTTTTCCGCGGGGAAACGGCTGCAAAAAATGTTCGCCGATTTCGCGGAAGCCCACGCCGAAGCCAGGCGGGTTTGCGAGGCGGTCAGCCACGGGGATTTGAACTCGCTGAACCTGCCGAACCAGGACCGGGTGGCATTCTGCCACGCGATGAAGGCGCTGGAACCGACCGGAGTCCCGCTGGACCTGGCGGCCAAGGAATACGCCGCGGCGTGGGCGTTGTTGGGCGGGGCTGGCTCGTTGGTCGAGGCCGCGCGGGAGGATGCGCGGCGCAACCTTCACCGGCTGCCCAACAAGCTGATTGCGGCATGCGGAGATCGAGCGGCTGGACTGGCGCGAGGTCCGGCTGACGGAGCGGTTCATCGAGGTGACGGCGAGGAACGCGAAGACGGCCAGCCGGCGGCTGGTGCCGATTACGGATAACCTGGTCAAGTGGCTGACGCCGTGCGCGCAGAAGGCCGGGCGGGTGGTGCCGTTCGACAACGTCAACAAGCAGATTGCCTGGCTGGTGCGGGACACGAACCGCGCGTTGAAGGCCGAGGCCAAGGTTGCCGGGCGGGACCCGGAGAAAGCGGCGAAGCTGGAATGGAAGAAGAACGCGCTGCGGCATTCATTCATCAGCTACCGGTTGGCGGAGGTCCAGAGTGCGGCGCAGGTGGCATTGGAGGCCGGAAACAGCCCACGGATGATCTTTCAGCATTACCGCGAGTTGGTGCGGCCCAAGGACGCGGAGAGTTGGTTTTCGATCACACCGGGCGAAGACGGGAGAATCGTCTATGTCCTGCCGGACGGGCACGCGAAGCAGGGAGAGTCCGCTGCGGCCGTTGAGGATTCGGAAAGGCCGGCGGTGGAACGGATCGGTTGATCGTATTGGTGTCAACGACGAGCTTCACCCGCCCGCCTCTCCCTGCGGACAGCGTCCACCTCTGTCTGAATCTCGTCGGGACTCATCGGCTCACCCGGTTGAGCGCGGATATCCGCCAGCACTGTGTTGAGCTCGGCAGCGGCCTTGCGCCGGCGTAACTCGGTCGAAAGCAAGTCAGTCATCGACTTCGATTCGAGCAAGCCGCTCGCCTTGGCTTCCCTCGCCAGTGCGTCCGGCAAATCAAGTTCGATTTTGATGCTCATAACGTATTGTCGCAACTAAACACCGTCGGCAACCCCAAGTCAAACTGGGATAATGCACGGAAGCAAAACCGCGATGGGCGTTGGGGCTGCTGGGTAGGTCGCTGGCTTGCCGCGCCGCACAAGTGATCATGCTCCTGCGGCCTTTGGGTTTGGGTGCAGCCCAGCGGGAGCAAGGAGAAGCCGGGGTGAGGCCGATGAAATAAGGGCTTCGTGGGTGTCGGCGTTCCTGCAGGAATGAGGCGGCGCAAACCCAGTCAACATTTTTTTTGGAGGATGTTCTTCGCGCTGGAGTGGTCCCGTTTCATCTAGTTTCATCTAGTTTCGTCGTCGATTTTTGGGGTGAAAGGAGTTCTGCAAAACCGGGGTTATAAGTGCGACGGCGGCGCGAAACAGATCGCAACGATGCGCGCGCCGGCGGTGAAAGGGTTTTGACGATGCAGGCTGAAACAACAGAAGACATGAACGCGGTCGCCACCGCGGCGGGGTTCTCGGTGCGCGAGCGGTATTTGACCAAAGACGAGGTGGCGGCCCTGCTGAGGGTCTCGCGGCGGACGGTGGACAACCTGATGCGGCGGGGTTGGCTGGTCTATCACAAGATTGGGCGGACCGTACGATTCCGCAAAGACGACATCGACCAGCACTGAACGCGACGGCCCGCGTGTGCCGCAGTGGAGACCCGGCAGAACCGGCTCGATCATCGGTCAGCCCGCTTTTCGGCGGGCATCTCTTTCGAGAGCGGCGCGAATCAGGTCCGGGTCGAGCCGTGCGTTGGACCGGCGGAGGCCGCTATTCCGTTGGGTCCGTCACTTGGCCCATAGGGCCGGCAGCGGCATGACCCAAAGTTTTTCGCCAGCGGGAAGCGTTTGGTCGCCCAAGTAAAGCACGATCCCCGCCGCGAACTTTTTGCCCAGTTGATCGCGCAACTGGCGCAACGCCACAACATCAGCGCCGGTCACAGTCGCGCTGGCCTTGACTTCGACGGCAGCCACCGAGCCGTTTGGTTTCTCCATCACGAGATCGACTTCGGAGCCAGTGGCGGTGCGGTAGTGGTAGAGTGAGGTTTGCGGATCCGTCCAGGAAAGTTGCTTGCGGATTTCGGTGACCACGAACGTTTCCAGGAGTTTTCCGAACAAGGCGCGGTCATCCTTGAGTCGCTGGGCATCGGCGCCGATCAGGTGGCAGGCCAAACCGGTGTCCACCAGATGCAGCTTGGGTGCTTTGACCAGCCGCTTGCCCAGATTGGGCGACCAGGCCGGCAACCGGTACACCAGGAACACCGTTTCCAGGAGCGAGAGGTAGCGCGTCAGCGTCGTGTGCGGCAGGCTGGCATCCCGGCCTACGTCGGCGAGGTTCATTAAACCCGACACGCGAGCGGCCAGCACCTTGAGAAGATTGGGCAACGAGTGTAAGGCTTCGACTCGTGCCAGGTCCCGCACGTCCCGATGCAGGATGGTGGTGAGGTAGGAGGCGAACCACGCCGACCGGCGGTCGAAGGCGGTTCGTTGGACCGCTTCGGGATAGCCGCCACGAATCAATCGCGCGGGCAAATCATTTGTTTCGGAGGTGGGTTTGGCGCTGGCAATCGTCCCGTCGAATACGCGACGCACGAACGCTTCCTGTCTGCCAACCAGTTCGCCCGCTGAGAAGGGAAATAGAGGGACGATCTCCATCCGCCCCGCAAGTGATTCGGACAACCGGGGCAGCGTCATCACATTGGCCGAGCCGGTCAGGAGGAAGCGACCGGGTCGGCGGTTTCTGTCTACCGCGAGCTTGATGGCGGGAAAAAGGCCAGGCGCCTGTTGAATCTCATCCAGCACGACTGATCCACGAAGGTTGCGGACGAAGCCGACCGGGTCCCCAGCCGCCAGGGCGAGAGTGGCGGCATCGTCGAAGGTGAAGTATTCGGCGCCGGTGTGTTCTGCGAACGCCAAGGCGAGAGTGGTTTTGCCGGTCTGCCGGGCCCCGTTGAGCAACACGACCGGCGTGTCGGCCAACGCCTTGTGAAGCGCCTGTTCAATGGTGCGCCGGATCATGGTGACATTATCACCATTCCTTGGTGAATTTGCAAGAGCGTAAAGGACCTGCTCGAAGGCGCTACATTTCAGCGTCCCGCGGTCGTGGTCCGGTGAACGGCTTCTTGTTGCGCTTCAACGCACTATTACCTGCGGGATTCCAAGACCCCGTGTCAGGTTACGACCGCGCCGGTGTTGCAGCGCGAATGGGAGATTGTCGCCACGGCGGCCAATGGGGCGAGGGAGTTTGATCCCTTCATCGGCCGGGAGTTTGCGCCGAATCCGGCGTTGGACGCGGAACAATCGGCGGCTCTCCACCGATTGGTACGGTCCCGGGATTTCATCTCGTTGTTTCGCGGTGGCGCAGGGACGGGCAAGACGGTCGATTACGTGCTGTTTTCGGACTCGGCGGTGAAGGTGGCGACCAATGACCAGCAATGGTACGTGACCATTTCGCGCGGACGGAAGGGCATCCGCATTTACACCCCGGACAAGGACCAACTGCGCGAGAACGTGATCCGGTCCGGCCAACGACGGCTGGCGCTGGAGATCACGGGACCGCCTCGCTCGATCCGTGTCCGCCGGATTGGGCGACGCGTGGTGTTGACCCAATGGTATGAGCGGTTCGGGCGACAGCCCGCCGAATGGATGATCGCGGCCCGCCGAGCGCGCCGCTTTAACCGGAATCGGCAACTCAAGCATGTCCACCAAATCAAACACCGAGCGACCCGAATGCTGGTCGGTTGATCCGCAGGCCCGCGGTCTGCGGGTCGTGCGTTCGCTCGAACATTCGTTGGTGCTGCCGTTCGAGCACTTCATCTACTCGGAGCTTGAGGCCGGCGCGGACGAGGAGGTGTTGAAGGTGACCTTCGCCACGCATGAGGTGATTTTGAAGGGGAGCCGGTTGGACCGCCTGGAAGCGGCGCTCCAGCGATTCGAGTTGGGGACGGTGGCGCCAGCCTCGGGCAAGTTTGAACGCGTCGCCAGCCAGACGCAGCCGTTCGTTCGCGAAATCGTGATTCTGAAACGCGTCCGGAACGACGGAGATGCGGGGGGTGTAAGCGCCGGCGGACAAAGCAGGCGGTGAGCAAGACGCCCGACGCGGTCTCGCTCCAGAACGCCTTGAGCTACTTCGAGCACGTGGCTCGGCTTAGGCTGGTGGTCAAGGACGATGCCGAGTTCCGCAAATGGCTACGGACGCCGCAGGAATTGCTGGACAACGAGTCCCCGCTGCAACTGCTAGCGAAGGGCCAGTGGCAGCCGATGTCGGACTACGTGGATGACGCGCTCACGGGGGCGCCGACTTGATGACGGACGCGGAAGCCGCTTCAGAAATGGCCCTGACGAAGCGCAACGCACGCAGCGTGAGGCGGGGGCAGCGGCGGTGGGAAGGCGCACCGGATTTCGAGCTTACTGACCAGACCCTGGGAGAGAATACAGTTTGCCAGCGGCCAATTTGCCCTGGGGCTAGGCGTGC
>JAGWYX010000399.1 GCA_018969165.1 Verrucomicrobiota bacterium | reverse complement strand
TCCGTGTCCTTGAGTGGAGGCCAGTTCCTGGCGTCCCAGACCCCGGGCCAGTCACAGCCGCCCAGGCGAAAGTTCATGCCGTAATTCGAGATGGCCTGGTCGGCCCGCTCGCTGGGGTAGTCCTGGAGGAGTTGCCTGAACTTCCGGGTCTGGCTCGGGCAAAGCAGCAGGTTGGTCGTCTGCTGGTAGGGCTGCAGAAAGTCGAACCACGCCCGCCGGAAGACGTTGTTGCCCCGCACTTGAAAGGTGAAACAGTGCCGGCCACCAAAGTCATCGGCATACAACTGCGCCGCCAATCCCATCTCCCGGAGATTATTGAGGCAGGCGGTGGCCCGCCCCTTCTCCTTGGCCTGGGATAGCGCCGGCAATAGCAGCCCGGCCAGGATCGCGATGATCGCAATCACCACCAACAACTCGATCAGGGTGAAAGCGGCTCCAAAACGCGGAACGCGTAAGGCGGACCGCGGAACGGCCGAACCTATCGGAGCCCATTCCGTCGTGGCAAAAGCCGCCACGGCCAGGTCCGTCATGGCGGGCCGGCGGGCTCCCCGGCGACAGCGACGTTTGGCAACCATGCGCAAGCCCGTTCCGCCGAGGGCATGCGCCCGGATCCACCGCGGAATGGGGACGCAGGCAAGCTACTCCGGCCCCGGCCTTTGGCAAGGGCATTTTGAGCGACGCCGAGTGGCAGGAGAAACCGCAATGCCCGGCCAATCCCCGCCGGGGCGCCGCCGGGCGGTAACCGGCGCCGCACATTCATTTCAAGGTCAAGCGCAAAGGCCGCGAACCCTGGACCACGCAGCTCTTCATCCGCGGCGACCCCAGGAACGAGCGGGATACCCTCTACCGGCGCATCGGCGACGCGCAGGCCAAAACGACGGTGACGGTGAACTTCGCGCCGATAAAGGGATCGCGCCTCGGGGAGTTGGCGGCGCGGTTTGACATCGTGCTTGGGCTGACGCCGGAAAGTTGACCGCGCGCCGCCTCGGCTGCCCCGCCGACGGGCCGCGCCCGCGCGGGCGCTGCTCCGAAACCTGAAACCTCCGCGGACCGCGCGGCGTCTGGAAATCTTACCGAGGGGCGCCCGCCGGCCAAGCCGATTTCCGGACTTCCTGGCGCAACTCTCGCCCTGTTGCGAATGGACCGAATCAGATTTGTTCACATCCCAAAAACCGGCGGCACCACGCTGCGGGCGATCCTGCGGCGGCAGTACCGGAAACGGTCGGGCTTCGCCTTCTCGGGCGATTTCCCGGAAGATACCCGGCGTTTCGCGGCGTTGCCGGTGTCCGACCGGGAGCAGATCGCCTGGTTTACCGGCCACTCCCCTTTGATCACCGGCCTTCCGGAAGCGGACGAGGCGCGGACGATCACCTTGCTCCGCGACCCGATCGAGCGGGTGAAGTCTTTCTGTCACCACGTCTATGAGGGCAAGAGCCCGCACCTGCGGCAGCGCTTCCCGCCGGAGTCGTTCAGCCTGGACCGCTTCTTGTGGAGCGGTCACAGCGGCCTGGCGAACCTGCAAACCAAGTTCCTGATCAACCAGCGGGTCAACTGCGACAGCGCCCTGCCGCTCGAGCATCTGACGCCCGCGGAGGCCTGCGAGCGGGCCCTGGACGCCCTGTTCACGCGGGTCGCGGCCTTTGGCATCCAGGACCACTTTGACGAAAGTCTCGTGGTGTTTGGTTCCTCGCTGGCCCGTCAGACTCCGTATTATGTGCGCCTGAACGCGCGCCGTCGGTCCCGGCCGCTCCAGTTCAAGCCGCACCACCTCGAACGCATCATCCATCTGAACCGCATCGACCTCGAAGTCTATCGGGTCGCGAAAAAGAAGTTCCTCGCGACCGTGAACGACGCCAGCTTTGATCGCCGTCGGCTGCGCAAGCTCAGGTTCGTCAATCTCCTGGCGGCAACCTTGGCGCGGCGTTTCCGCGATTAACCGCCTCCCCGCGCGTCCGCTTTCGCGCCCTGTGGCGACGCCTTCAAGGACTCTTCAACCGATAATAGGTGGTCGCCCCGGTCGTCGGAACCGTGGCCTCCAGCGCGCCGTTGGCGGTCACCACGTTCACCGCGACGTCCGACCAGGCGCCTGACCCCGGTTCCGTGCTGCTCTGAAGGTGATAACCGGCGTCCACCACCGGCCAGGCGACGGTGAGCCGTCCGTTCCCAACCGCGATTACGGCCAGGGCCGGTCGCGGGAACAGACCATACACGTCCAACCGGCCGGAAAAGGTCGCCACATAAACCTGGCCGTTGGCCACCGTCGGCGGCACGAACTTGGCCAGGTTCCCCAGCGCATCCCGCGCCAGCAAGTCCGAGTTCCACAGTTCGTGGGCGACATTTTCGGCGTCGTAGGCGTGCAGCGTGCCGGGGACGACCGCCTGATTGGCGTCATAAGTGGTGTTGACTGTCGCCCAGAGGATGCCGCTGCCCGCGTTCGTGCCGTTGGCCGACACGGAGAGAATCCCGCCCGGCGACCCCGCGCCGCCCACCGTGGGTCCCAGCGCGTAGGGCGTTGGGTCGAAAAGGCCGTTGGCAAATTGGTACTGGCGCAACACCTCCGAGTCCTGCGCCCAGAGATAGGCGAACGAGCCGTTCGGCCCCACCCACCACACCGGCCCCCCATGCAACTGGTGACCGCCGCCGGCAATCGCCCAACTCTGGACGATGTTGGTATCCGCGCCCGAACCGCTCACGCCGCCCATGTCATCGCGGTTCACCACGTAAACCACGCCCGCCTTGCCCCCCGACATCGCCAGCGTCGTGCCGGGAACCAGCAGCAACCCCGCCGAACCCAGATCGAGATCCGCCCCGTTCAGGTTCGACCAGTCGGCCGGCGTGAACCAACTCGCCACCTCCAGGGTCGAGCCGGCCCGCGTCAATTTCAGTAAACTCTGACCCCGATCGACGCCGCTCGGAATGTCCACGGTCCCGTTGCCGGTCGAGAGATAAATGTTCCCTTGGGCATCGGCCGCCGGGGCTTGCCCGCTCATCCAGATGCCGCCATTGGAACCGTTGGGGGTGTCCACGTAAGTGGCGGCGAGCTGCAGCGTCGCCGCGTCAAAGCCCATGACCCAACCGTGATACGGCCCCCAATCGCAGTGCGACGACCAGGCCACGTAGAGGATTCCATTCGCCAACGCCAGCCCGGCGCGCTGATTCTCCTTCTGCGGATCGAAGGTCAACAGCCCCCCGGCGCTGCCGTCCCCACTGCCCGGATAAGTCGCGCTGACCACGACCGGGCCGTAGGCGCGCTCCGCACCCGTCGCCACGTCCAAGGCATGGACGCGTTGCACAAACGTCGTGCCGTTCTCCTTGGTCCGGGCCAGGACATAAAGCGTGCCGCTGCTCGCGTCGATCACGGGCGTGTCCACAATGCCGATGTTGCCGCTGAAATCCTTGTAATTGCCCCCACAGGCGCCCGTCATGTCGCTGTTCCGCGGCGGAACCACGCTGGGCGGCGAGATGAAACTCCGCGTCCAGTACGGTTGCGTGACCGACGGATCATCCGCATCGAAGGCATACACCGTGTCATTGACGGTGGCCACAAGGAGGAGGTTCCGCGTGCCCTGGCCGGCCACCGCCACGTTGGTCATGACCAGCGGCTGCGCGTAAACCTGGTCGTCCACCGGGCGGGTGTAAAGCAACCCAAACAGGTTGGTGTTCACGTCGGCGGTATTCAGCGCCGTTTCCTGCAGGTTCGCCCCGGTCCGGCCGTTGTCGTTGTGCTGCGTCAGGACCGCCACCGCGGCCGGCAACGCATTGGACGCCATCGTCCGAAACGTTTCCGACGGCGCCGCCCAGGCGGTGCCCGCGCTGTTCACCGCCGCGGCGGTAAAAAAATAAGTCGTGTTGGTAACCAACCCGCCGACGGTCCGGGCAAAGACACCGGTCTGGTTCCCCACCGCCACGCTTTGCGCCCAGGCCGCCGCGTTTGTCCCCTCGTCGCTCGGCCCATAATAAATCGTGATCTGAGGCGCCTCGTTCCCGGTCGATAGCACCTGCCCGTTGAGCGTGGCCAAGGTGCCTTGGACGCCGGATGCCGCCAGATTGGCCACCACCGGCGGGGTCGGCGTCAGCACGGTGAGGGCGACGGCGTTCGTGACCGCGCCGTTGGCGTTGCTGGCGACCACCGCCACCGTCTTGTAGGCCGCCGTCAACGGCGGGGTCTGAAAGAAGGCCCCGGCCGCCCCGGCGACCGCGATCCCGTTGGTGTACCACGCATACGTGATCGCCCCGGGACCGTCGGCATGCGCGTTGAAGACGACCGATCGACCAGCGGTCACCGTCGTGTTCGTCAGCGCAATCGTCAGCACGGGCGGGCTCTGTCCGGTAAACCCCAGGAAGTCATCCCAGGCATCCAACCCGGCATCCTGAAAGCCGCGAAAAGCCGGCCAGACCGCCGGCACGGTCACGTCCATCTGACCCGTGTTATTCCGGACCGTCGCGAAGGTCACCACATCGGCACCGGGCGTCAAACCGTCAACCCCAAAATCGTAAAGGCCGCAAGCCGCCGTGTAATTGCCGGTCGCGCCCGCCGTATTGCTCAATCCCACGACAAACTGGTACCAATGCCCGATCGTGACGTTGACCGTCCCCAGCGTATTCTCCGCGAGTGTCCCCGCCGTTCGATACTGCTCGCGCAGCGACCAGACCGTGGCGCTGGAGGGGATAAACCGGAAGCTCTCGAACGCGACCCCGGTGTTGTCGTTCAGGCCATTGGTCGCGCTGTTCAGGATGCCTAGTTGAATCTTGTTGCCGCTGACCTGCCCGTCGGCATGCAGGAGAAGCGAGAACTCGATCGTCGCTCCATTCGTCGAGAAATCCCAACT
>JAGWYX010000398.1 GCA_018969165.1 Verrucomicrobiota bacterium | reverse complement strand
GCAAGTGATTCGCAACCGACAGCTTGCAACTCAACCACTTGCGTTTGGAGAACAAGGAAGTCGAGTTAGGGTTGGCTGGGATACTACCAACTTGCCCGCGCGCGGCAAGGAAAATGTGGCGAGAAAGTCTCTTTTAAGTGAGATTAATTCTGAGTTACAAGAAGCGCAACTCTTATTCATACTGCTCGATGCCGCGCCCGCCCATCGCGCTCCAATGGTGGTCAGCGCGCAATCCGAATTGCGCCAGTGAAGTTGACCGTCACTTCACTGGCACTCGGGGGCAGATTCCCGGCGACCACCTTGCCGCCGGGCCAGCGCACCCAGATGGCCGCGGGCGGTTCCGGGGCGCCCATCACCTGGACCGGATTGTCCTGGGACCAGTAGCCGCTACCGGCGTGGAACTCGCGGGCGGGTCCGAAATGATTCCCGAACTTGAGTCGGATGACGGCGCCGATGCCATCGGGATTGCCGGTTGGCCCGAGCAAGCGGACGCGCAAGCCCGGCCGGGCGCCGAGGTTGTGATAGAGTTTGGTCTGCGCCCCATTTTGGGTGATGAGCAGGTCGAGGCGGCCGTCTCCATCATAATCACCCAGCGTCGCGCCCCGTTGTTCGCCATAGACCTTGACGCCGGAAATCTGGCCCGGGACGGCGGTGAAACGGCCGGTGCCGTCCCCGCGCAGCCACAGGCCGCGTCCGGCGTCGGCGCGCTCCCACTCCGGGCGCATGTCGAAGAAGTTCTGGCTGAGAAACACGTCTTCGTGACCGTCGCCATCGGCGTCGCCGACGTTCGCGGCGAAGGCCGGGGCCAGTTGGGCCTCGGTGGGGAGCGGCACGGCGACGAAGTGATCGCCGCGATTCAGGAAGAGCATGCTCGCCAGCACGGTGGCCCGCGCCCGGCGCGGTTGGGACGGCAAGAGCCGCAGCAGGTCGGGGACCGTCGCGGTGCTGAAGGCGGCGTGCGTGGGATAGGCCTCGAGCAATTGCGGGAAGGCCCGGCTCAGGGCATCCCGGGTGCGCACCGGGGCCATGGCCTTGAGGTCCTGCGCGTAATAGGCCTCGATCAGGTCCACCTCCCCTGCCCCGCTGAAGTCGCCGTAATACAACTCCAACGGCTCCGTCGCGCCGGCGGCATAGCCGGTATTTAATCCCCAGTTGCTGGCGATAATATCCAGGCGGCCGTCGCCGTCGAAATCCCCGGTTGTGACGCCATTCCACCAGCCGGTCAGGTCCTGGAGTGTCGGGCGTGGGACGGGGAACGTGGCGGGCATGTGGACGGGAGGGTTCCATTCGCTCAAACGCCCGTGGTCATTGTGAAAAATCCGGATTGGTCCCCACTCGCAGGCCAGGATCAATTCCGGGTAACCGTCGCCGTCCAGATCGCTCCAGACGGCGCCACTGACCAGCCCAACGTGTTCCAACAGCCGGTTGAGCTCGGGTTGGGGCACGAGCTGACCGGCCTGCTGTCGGAACACGCGCGACGCGGCGGGGGCGGGATAAGCGCCGGGGATCACGCGACCGCCGACGAACAACGCCAGTTGGCCAGCGCCGTCGATATCGGCGGCGGCCAGCGGTCCGGGGCTGGCGCCCATGGGCGCGAGGCCCTGGAGCGCGGCGACATCGAACGCTGCGTCGGGGCGTTGGAGCGAGCAAGTCAGGACCGGTGACGCGTTGGTCGCGCCCGATTCGTAGTTGGCCAGGCCCGCCAGCAGGGCGCGTCGTCCATCGGCCCAGCACCATGCCGCCAGCCCGGTCACGTCGTCAGGCGCGCGCCAAGCCTGGCCGGACGGGACCGGGTCGAAGCGCCGGCCGTTCCAGCGAAAGCAGTCAAGGCGCCCGCCCTTGCCGGTGCCGAGCACCAGTTCTTGCTGGCCGTCGCCGGCCAGGTCGCACCAGGCCGCTCCGGGTCCGAGTTGGCTGAGCTGTTTCATCAGCAGGGGCTGACGGCTGTAGTCGTTGAACAAAGGCTCATGATGCACGTGGTCGAGCAGGCGGCTCGCGTCTTCAAACCAGGGCGCGGCGCTGGTCGTCGTTTCCGGCGGCGGCACCAGCGGCTGGCCGGTCACGGGAGTCGGGCGTTCCGGTTCCTGGATTTCGTAGATGCGATTCGCCTGGGCGTCGCGCACGGTGCTGGTCGTCCCACTGGGCCAGCGGACCTCGAGGGTGAGGCGGTTGGTGAGCGTGCCGGCGGCGAAGACGCGCTCCGGTTCGTCCCCGGAGAGGTAACGTCCGCCGCAGAGTATCTCCTGCATTTGGAGTGGGACCGGCCCGCCCCGGACGCGGATCATGGCGCCGATGCCGAAGCGATTAGGCGGTTTGCCTTTGAGCCGCACGGCCAGGCGCGGCGCGGTGGCGTCGTTGCGGTAGATCAACGGCGGTGCGTTCAGGCAATTGATGATGACGTCCAGGTCGCCATCGTTGTCCAGGTCTGCCAGCGCCATGCCTTGGGAGATGCGAGTGGAATCAAAGCCCCAGGCGTGGCTGGCATCCTCGAAGGTGAGGTCGTGCCGGTTGCGGAACGCGACGTTCGGAGTGAAGAGGGGGGGATAGAGGGCCAGGTTGGTGTGGGCCTGCTCCGGCAGTTGGCGGCCCAGGGAGCGGATGTAATTCAAGACATCATGGTCCTGCACGTCGAAGGCATTGCCGTTGGCAATCAAGAGATCCTCGAATCCGTCCAGGTCCACATCCAGGAAGAGCGAGTTCCAGGACCAATCCGAGGCGGTCACGCCGCTGTAGTTGGCGAGCTCGGCGTAGGTGCCGTCGCCGCGGTTACGGAACAAGGTGTTCCGGACCACTTCCGGGCGGTTGTCGAAACGGCCCGGGACCGGGAAAGCCGGGTGCATGCCCACGACCTCGCGCATGCGCAAGCGGTGGAGTCGGCTGCGCATTTCGGTCACGAAAAAGTCCAGGTAACCGTCGCGGTCGATGTCGGCGAAGTCCACGCTCATCGAGGCGAAGCTCTGTTTGCGCATGGCCAGTCGCGGCAGGGCATGGAAATGGCCACGGCCGTCGTTGAGCCAGATGCGGTCGGGCGTTTGAAAGTCGTTGCAGACGTAGATGTCGGGGAAGCCGTCGCCGTTGATGTCCCGCATCTGGACGGTGAGGCTGAAGTCCCACGGAGGCGGAGCCGGTTTGCCTGATTCATCCAAGAAGCGATCCGAATTCCAAGGCTGGGCGCGGAAGTGGCCGCGGCCGTCGTTGAGGTAGAGCACGCTGGGTTCGCCGCGCTCTTCGAGCCGGCCATTGACCAGTTGCAGCCGGCCCTGGTAAGGGCCGACGACTTCCCATTTGCCGTTGACCAATTTCATGGGCGCCATCCCGCCGGAGCGCAGCAAGGCTTGCGCGCCGTAATTGGCGACGAATAAATCCAGGGTCCCGTTGCCGTCCACATCGGCCATTGCCAGGCTGGTGCTGCCGGTGGCGGCGGTGAGCCCCGCCTCGGCGGTGGATTCGCGGAAGTGGCCGTTGCCCTGGTTGAGGAAGCAGTGCACGCCTGTCCCCAAGGTCGCCACCAGCAGATCCGGCCGGCCATCGCCGTTAACGTCGGCAAAGATCGCGCCGGTCGAATGCCAGCCGGCGCAGCCCACCCCGGCCTCGGCAGTCACGTCGGCAAACCGCCAGTTGCCCAGGTTGCGATACAACGCGTTGGTGCCGTCGATCGCGCAGAAGTACAGATCGCACCAGCCATCGCCGTCAAAGTCCCCAGCGGCGACCCCGGAACCGAGCATGAAATTGTTGTTGGCCATCATCAACGGGAGCCGGAGGTGGTTGGTGAAAGTGATACCGGTCGTGGTTGGCGGGAGCTCGGCGAAGCCGACATGGGGCGCGGGCGCGCTTTGGCCGGGGGTGACCTTGAGGAAACGGGCTGGCGATTGGCCTTCCCAGTTCAGGGCGGCGCGGGGGGTGAATGGCAGCACCAGGCAGAGCGCGAGCACGGATCCGGCGACGGGCGAACGTGGCATTGTCCGACGAATTAACGGGGCCGATGGTGGCCGGTCAAGTTCTTTGGGGGATCATCCGGTCCCCGGGTAGAATCCATTCGTGTTAAATCCGAGGACTCCATGAGCGAGGCGCGCTCAGAGCAGAGAGAGTTAGAAGACGAAAACCGAGAATACACGGACGGAGCCAGAATGAGGTCGGAGGCGCGCCTGGCTAGGCTTTTTCTTCGTTGGCTCCCTCAGCGAAGGCGGCGGACCTGGCCTTGCGGGTTGACGGCGATTTCCCTGGCGCCGGCCGGGATGGGTGCGGAGATCACGCGTCCGCCGGGCCAGCGAATCCAGATCCCGGTTGGCGGGGTGCTGGCGCCCAGGAGTTGGACCGCGCTGTTTTGCGACCAATAACCGCTGCCGGCCTGCACCTCTCGAAGTGGCCCCCGGCGTTGGTTCCAAACCAGGCGCAGGGCCGCGCCGACGCCCTGTGGATTGCCGGGCGGCCCTTCCAATCGAACGCGCAGACCGGGTCTGGCCCCGACATTGTGATAGACCTTGGTCTGGTCGCCGTTCTGGCTAATGACCAGGTCCAGGCGTCCGTCGCCGTCGAAGTCACTGACCGCGCAACCCCGTTGCTCGCCGTAAACCGCGATGCCGCTGCGCTCGGCCGGCACCGGCTGCAAGCCGCCCTGGCCATCCCCTTTCAACCACAAGGCCCGTCCCGCATCCAGCCGGTTGTCCTCGGGTCGCACCGCGAAGAAGTTCTGGCTCAAGATCAGGTCCTCATTGCCGTCACCGTCCAGGTCGCCCGTGGCGATGCCGAACACCGGGGCCCATTGCGCCGCCGGTGGCAAAACGACGACATCAAAATGGTCGCCGCGGTTCAGGAATGCCAGGGACGCCA
>JAGWYX010000397.1 GCA_018969165.1 Verrucomicrobiota bacterium | reverse complement strand
AGTGATGACGAACTTTTGTCGTACGTGCGACAAAAGTTCGTCAAGGTGCACCGGACAGGAGGCCGCCATTATTGCGAGGCTGCGAGAAACTGAGATGCGCCCGGTAGGGCGGCAGGGCGGCACCGTGCCGGCGCGCCGATTTCCAACCTGCGACGGCGCCGTCGGCGGCCGCCGGCGGACCCGGGAGCCGGTTCAGCGAGAGGGCGGCGCAAAAAAGGGTTGTGCGCATCGAGCGGCCGGTTAAGTTTGGTGGCGAACTCGAACCCTCCGGTGCCGCCGACTCGAGCGTGGCGTCCGGCAAAAGCGAAAGGTTCCCCATGCTGACACAGAACAGATTGACACGTCGCCGGTTTCTCGCCATGACCGGCGCGGCGGTGGCGGCGCCGTGTATCTTGCCGCCCTCGGTCTTTGGCCTCGACGGCACGGTGGCGCCCAACAGCCGGTTCGTCATGGGCTGCATTGGTGTCGGCGGCCAGGGAACGCGCGGGATGGCCGGCGGCATTTGGGCCCCCGCGGGCGGTTTCATCGGCCGGCCCGAGATTCAGGTCGTGGGCGTGTGCGACGTGAATGCGCACCACCGCGAGAACGCCCGGCATATCGTCAACCAGCGTTACGGCAACCAGGATTGCGCCGTGTACGGGGATTTCCGCGAGCTGCTGGCGCGCAAGGATATCGACGTGTTGTTGATCGCCACCGGCGAACGGTGGCACCCGCTGCTGTCGATCGCCGCGGCCAAGGCCGGTAAAGACGCCTATTGCGAAAAGCCGACCTCGGTCACCATCGCCGAGGCCCAGGCCCTGCGCGCCGCGGTCCGCCGCTATGGGATGGTCTATCAGGTCGGCACCCAGCAACGCTCCAGTTACGCGTTCCGCTTCGCGTGTGAGCTGGCGCGCAACGGCTACATCGGCGACCTCCGGACCGCCGTCGTCGGCGTCGGCGGACCCCCGGGCCACCAGACCTGTTCGCTGCCCGCGCAGCCGGTGCCCGACTGGCTGGATTACGACATGTGGCTGGGGCCGTGTCCGTGGCGTCCCTACAACGCCGCGTACGTCGGGGCCTGGATGGCCTACCGCGATTTTTCCGGCGGTGAGATGACCAACTGGGGCGCGCACCACTTCGACATCGCCCAGTGGGGGCTGGGCACCGACCACAGCGGGCCGGTCGAGATCATTCCGCCCGACGGCAAGGAGTTCAAAGTGCTGACTTACCGCTACGCCAACGGCGCGGAGGTCGTGCGCGATCCGGACCGGCTCCAGCGCGAAGCCGGCGTCAACAACGGGGTGATGTTCATCGGCACGACCGGCAAGGTGGCGGTGTGGCGGTATGAATTGCGCACCTGGCCCGAGCACCTGTCCCGGGTCAAAATCAAGCCCGACGAAATCCACCTGCACGTCGCCGACAATCACCACACCGATTTCCTGAACTCGGTGCGGGCCCGCAGCCAACCGGGCGCCAACATCGAGATCGCCTCCCGCTCGATCACCGTCTGCCACCTGGGCAACATCGCCTACCAACTGGGCCGGCCGCTGCGGTGGAATCCGGACAAGGAGGAATTCGTCAATGACCCCGAAGCCAACCGGATGCGCTTTCGCCAGATGCGCAGCCCGTGGGAGATTTAAACCCCGCCAATCGATCCGCCTATGAAAATTGTCCCAGTGTTTTGTCCGGCCGCTCTGGCCCTCGCCATTTTTGGCTCCGTCCTCCAGGGCGCGCCGGACGAAGACGTCTTTGGCCGCCTCCGCCAGTTTCGCTACGGCCAGGACGCCGCGGTGCTGACGCAAGTGGAAAAAAGGGTCGCCGCAGTCACGGCCAACCCGACCGACTTGCAGGCGCGCCAGGACCTGGCCGGGAACCTGGCGGCCATCCTCCAGACGGACGCGTCTTATGAGGCCAAGCAGTTTGTCTGCCGCCAACTGGCCGTCGTCGGCACCGCCCGGCAGGTGCCGCTCCTGGCGCGCCTGCTGACCGACAGCCAGTTCTCGGACATGGCCCGCTACGCCCTCGGGGCCATACCGGATCGGTCGGTGAACCGCGCTTTGCGCCAGGCCCTCAATCAAACCAGCGGCAAGACCCAGATCGGCATCATCAACACGCTCGGTTTCCGCCGCGACACGGCGGCGGTTCGCCGGCTGGGCCGGCTCTTGAACGGGGCCGATCCCGGGGTCGCCACCGCCGCGGCGCATGCCCTTGGCAATATCGGCGGGCCTGAAGCCGCCGGACTGCTCAGCCGCACCCTGGCGCGCGCCACCGGCGAGTTCCATTTTGCCGTGGCGGACGCTTACCTGGCTTGCGCGGAGGGTTACCTGGCCCGGAACGACCGCGCGCACGCCCTGGAGATCGGCCGGGAATTGTTCCAGGCGCGTCAGCCGGTCCAGACCCGTGTCGGGGCGTTGCGGCTCCTGGCAGGGGCCGGCGGCAACGAGGGGGTCGGTCGGGTGCTTGAGAGCCTGCGCGATCCGGACCCAGTGATCCATCGCGCCGCCTTGGGCTGCGTGCGACTGCTGGCGGGGCCCGAAGCGATCGGTCGAGTGGCTGCGGATTTGTCGCGGTTGCCGGCGGCCGATCAGGTCGTCGTGCTCGGTGCCCTGGCTGACCTGGGCAACCCGGCGGCGTTGCCGGCGGCCGAGAGCGCGGCCCGAAGCGGCGAGCTCGAGGTGCGGCGCGCGGCGCTGTTGGCCCTGGGACAACTGGGCAATGCCGCGACGGTGCCGACCCTGGTGCGTGCCGGCGGTGAGAGCGGCGACGTCGCGGAGCGGGATGCGGCCCTGGCCGCCTTGCGGTCGGTGCGCGGTTCGGCGGTGGATGCGGCGGTGATCCAGGAAATGCAGCGCGCTCGAGGGGAATTGCGCGCGGAGTTGATCGCGGTCCTGGCGGACCGCAGCGCGACGGCGGCCGTGCCGGCCCTGCTGGCCGAGGCGCGCGGCGAAGCTCCGCAGGCGCGGCAGGCGGCGTTTCGAGCCCTGGCCCAGCTCGGCAGCGCGTCGGATATGCCGGCCCTGGTCCGACTGCTGGTCGAGGCGCGCGATGACTCCAGCCGGGCCGACGCCGAGCAGGCCGTGTTGGATTTGGCGGTGCGGACGGAGGACCGGGACCGCCGCGCCGATGCGATCCTGGCCGCGTTGCCGGGGGTCACCTCCGTGCCGGCGCGCTGTTCCCTGCTGCGCGTGCTCGGCGGTGTCGGCGATGCCAAGGCCCTGCAGGCACTGGTCGCCGCCACGCGCGATCCGGAGTCCGCGGTCCAGAACACCGCGGTGCGCGAGCTGTCTGATTGGCAGGACACGGCGGCCCTCGATTCGCTGGCGCAAATCTTCCAGACCACGACCAACCCGACGCACCGGATACTGGCCCTGCGCGGTTACTTGCGCCTGGTCGGGTCGGCGGAGGATTTGCCGACCGCCGAGAAGCTGAAACGTTGCCGCGCGGCGATGGACCAGATTCGCAGCACCGACGAGAAGAAGTTGGTATTGGCCGGGCTGGGCAGCATTGCCGACCCGGTGGCGCTGCGGTTGGTGCTGCCGTACCTCGACGATCCGGCGGTGCGGACTGAAGCCGCCGAGGCGACGCTCCAAATCGCTCGCACGATCTATGCCTCGGACCGCGCCGAGGTCAAGCAGGCCTTGCAACGGGTGCTGACGGTGACGACCGAACCGCAGCGACGCCAGCAGGCCGAGGTGGTCCTGCGCGACATCGACGTGATCGGGGATTACATTACCGACTGGCAGGTCGCCGGCCCGTATTTCGAGCCCGGCAAGAATTTCGAGGCGTTGTTCGACATGCCGTTCCCGCCGGAAAACCCGACCGCCACGAATGTGGATTGGCGCGAAATCCGCGCCGGTACCGATCCGTCCCGCCCGTGGGTGGTGGATTTGCTCAAGGCGTTGGGCGGCGACGAGCGCGTGGCATACCTCCGCGCGCGGATTTACTCGGATCGCGACCGCGACGCGCGGTTGGATGTCGGCAGCGACGACGGGGTCAAAATCTGGGTTAACGGCAAGGTGGTTCACGCCAACAACGTGGCGCGGGCGCTGACGCGGGATTCGGACCATGTGACCGTCGGGCTGCGACAAGGCTGGAACACGCTGCTGCTGAAGGTCACCCAAAACAACCAGGGCTGGGAATGTTGTGTGCGCTTGCACGAGCCGGACGGCGGTCGCATCCCGGGTGTCCGCATCGCCGCCGCCGGAGAGGAATAGTCCGGCACGGCGCGGGGGCCGGGGGTGTTTGAGAAATCTGGCGAAGCGGGCTGCCAACCTGTCATCGGCAGCGGCCTGCCGCCCAAAGATGCGACCGGGGGGGGGTCAGTGTTCCGGACCGCGGCTTGCCCCAAGCCGCAGCGGGTTAGGCTCGCCAGCGACGGTCCACGTTCGCTGGCGCACTCGCGACCGACGTGCTGCGAGTCGAGGACAACTCGCGGTCCGATTTGCGGCAGGCGCGCCAGGCTGGAAGGCTGCCTTACGCGTGGCGTCCGATAGTGCGATATTCATGGTCCCGAGGCGTGCGCAATTGCAGCATAAGTATCCGATTGCAATTGACGCGCATGGATTAATTGGACTACATCTGAGAGTCGATGACTGGATGGTTGAGCCGCCCCCGCGTTAGGCGGGTGCCGCGCGGCGGTCGGGTGCGGAGGCATTGGCTGGAGAGTGCGCGTCGAGCGACCGCAGGGGGGAGCGGTTGATGCCCGTCCCGGGATGATCCCGATGCTCCAGCGTCTGGCGCTATCCATCGCCTTGTTGAGCGCGGGGGCGGCGGTCCTTTTGCTCTCCGATCTCCGCTCGCGAGAAAGGACACGGCACGGTCAGCCGGCGCGCCCGGCCGAGATCCCGGTGGCCTTGCTCAAGCATTCCTCCAAC
>JAGWYX010000396.1 GCA_018969165.1 Verrucomicrobiota bacterium | reverse complement strand
CCTTGACGTTCCTGGCGCCCGAATACGGCCTCGAGGAGCAGCGCTGGAAGTGATGAGAACGAGGAGTCAGTTGCGGACAGGCTACCACCGATAATAGCGATAAGGATTATCGCCCATCGGGAAGTCGGTCCGGTAATCGGGGTGATACCAGCTCAGGATTTGCGAACCCTCCGGCTTGCGGCGCAGCGACATTTCCAGGCCCACTCGCGGGCCCGTGGCTTGAGGCCCCGAACGGTCGCCGTCAGGGCCCACTGGGCGGCCCGGTTGGCCCGCAAAGCCTCCAGGCCCGAAACGATTGAACAAACGCACGGCGATGACGTTCATCCCCTCCTTGACGAGTTTTCCCGGCACCGAATAATCGCGCGGGGCCGATCGCCAGTTGGCGATCGTCCTGTCCGTGTGCCCGATTTCCACGCCGTTGAAGAAGGTGTTATCAAAATCACTGAGCGCGCCGAGCGAGAGCACGAGGTCTTTTTCCGCCTCGGTCTGCGGAGTATTGATCTGCTTGCGGAAGACCGCTTCGCCGTCGTTATCATTGAAGAATGGCAGCATTTGCGGCAGCGTCACCGGCGCCCATCCCTCGGTGGATCGGGTCTGCTCAAGCAGTTTCTGGGCGGCTGGAGTGACCCCCGGATCGGCTGGCGCCGCGGATTCGGCGGGAGCGGGCGTTAATTTGCAGGTGACCTGCATCTGCCAGGCGCCATCCAGGTCGAGAGACCAGGTGTCGAGCGGATGGAATACCCGGCTGTCCACGGCGAAACTGGCGCCGAGGTTGGCCAGCAACTGGGCGACTGCGCGGGTGGCTCGCCAGCGCGTGTAGCGGAAATACGTCTTCTCGTCCGCGTGAAAGCAATCGGGGTCCACCTGGCAGAAGACCGCGGTGCCGTTGCCGATGGTTTTTCGACCAAGGAGGCCGTCGGCGCCGAGCACCGCGCCACCGCTCAGGATCCAGGGTGGATTGTCCAGGTAACAGCGCCAGCGGAGATCCGACGCGCTCAGCCCCCTGGCCTCAGGCCAGTCGGGCACCGACCGCGAGCCGGCGAAATGTGCGGGGGCCGGTTTCAAGGTCGTGCCAAGCCATCCGTCCGCTTGCGAGCGGGGCAGGAAGAAAATCCTGCCGCCGTTCTCCAGGTAGGCGGTGAGCGCCGGCGTGTCGAGGGTGGCGTCGGGTCCAACCAACCACAGCCCGGCGCCGGGGTCGAGCGTTGCCGATGGTTGATAGCGCACGCCGATCCTATCGAGCCAGGTCGCGCCCGCCGCGCCGCCCAGATACACGACCTTGCTCGCGCGTGGCGACAGGGGGCTGTGCAGGGCGTAATCGATGCTGTGTTCCGCGACGCGCCGCGCCGCTGGATCCGAATCCACGTGGTCCTCCAGGTCCAGGGTGCAAACGATGAGCCGGCCTTGGCCGTAGTCGAGTTCCATTAACGGCGAGTAGGCGAGGTCGAATTCGCATTCCAGCAACGGACGCCACCCGCTGCGGTGAGGTTTCTCGATGGCGGCGCTGCTGACGCCGCCGCGGTTGCCCCAGTGCCAGCCGGCATAGGGCTGCTCCCGCTCGTTTCCACGCAGGTAATTCCCGACATATTCGGGGTAAGCCGCGGTCAACGTGCTGCTGCCCGACCAATCGCGCAGCTCTTCTGAATGCAGATTCTGGAGTGGGGAATGCGCAATGGCGGAGGGAATGGGAAAGACGCGGCGAGCCACCTTCGGGCATACCCGCCACCCGAGGGCGCGGGTGATCCATTCCGGATCCTGGGCAAAGACCAGCGCCCGGCCGCCGGCCCGCACATACGGCTCCAGTCTGGTTGCCACCGCCGGGTTGTCCTTCCAGGCGTTCCGGCCGATCACCAGCAGGGCGGTTGACCCGCCATTCCAGGTGCGAATCCGATAGCCGAGCTTCAGCAGCATCCGGGTCGTCAGCCTTTCCGGGTCCATCACGGCGATCCGGCCGCCGCGCGCCTTGTCCTTGCCGAAGACGCGGAATCCAAACGTGTCCTGGTGCCGGGTCCCGCCGATAGTGGCGACCAGCGTGAGCTGGCCGTCGGCCGCGCCGCCGGATTCCTGGACGGGCGCTCGGATTTGCAATGGAACGATTCGGATTTCGGAAACGGCCAGGCTGCCTTGCAGTTGGCCCCGGCCGGCTACCTTGCCGCCGACCGAGGCGGTCCAGTCTGTCGTGAAGGGCTGGGGCAGGCGGGTGTCGTTGATCAGGACGATTTGTTTTTCGATTTGCTGGCCGGAGCTGAAGTCGTGGTCCTTCGCGGTATAGGCTGCCGGCGGGCCGGCGATCCACGCCAGGGTGGGGCCGTTGACCTGATCGAGGGCGTCCTGCATCCAGGACCACGTGCGGAGGCCGCCTGGCAAACCCGCCGTCCGCCAACTGCGCCAGGTGTGGATGCGGTAGAGCCGCTGGAGGCTATGGTTGTTGGCATACTCGTCGAGCCGGTTCTCGGAGCTTTGGTAGAGCATGCCACCGCGGAACAGGTCGTGGAGGGATTGCCGATACTTGGGTTCTTCGGCCGCATAGGCAGCGGCGCCGAAATAGATGGCGGCAAACTCCGTCAACAACGGTTCGCTGGTGATATTGCTCTCGAACCCGTGGCGTCCGCGGCGGAACGTGCAATCCATCGGCGTGCCGAACTCGACCATCGAGATTGGCATCTCGCCGGTGTCCGCCCAGGCGCTCAACCAATCCTCGCGTTCCTGGAGCGGCAGCAGATCCAGGTAGCAGTTCATCGTGTAGAGATCGCCGGTGTCGGCGCCGGCGTGGCTGTAATACACCCGCGTCGAGTCAAGCTGCTGAAGCCCGGCGAACAGTTCCCTGCCGCATACCATCAGGCGCTGCCAACGCTCGTCCGCCAGCCCCCAACCGCCGCGGCCGATGTGGCGCGGGTCAGCATCCACCGCGTTGTTGAAGAAATTAAAGCCCGCGATCCACATGACGATTGACGGGTGATTGCGGTAATGACGCATCCACACGGCCGCGCGTTCGAGGGCGCGCCGCCGGTTCTGCTCCCAGATGAACTGGCCGCGCCGCAGCAGGTATTTATTCGCGTTCAGGATATACTCGGCAACGAGGTAGCCCGTGCGATCAGCGTCATCGAGGCTTCGCTCCGAGTCCGACGCATCGCCCCGGGTGTCCACGGTGTCGGACCCCAGCTCGGAGAAGTTATCCCCGACCTGTCCGCGCGGCCCGTTGTAAAAGCAAGGTTGCCGGAGGTGGATCACGGTGCCGTTGAGGTAGAGTTGCCGACCTTGACGCCAGAACTCGCGGAACCCGAATTTCTGGTTGTACTCGTCATCCAGCCCCGGGCCCCTCATTTTCAGCCGGAGACGGTACAGGTTGGGCTGTCCGACCTCCCACAAGCGCGGGTCGGTCCAAGGCCACGAGAATGTCAGCGTCTGTGTCGCCTTGGGCGGCACCGCCGTGTCTGCCGCGAAGGTCTTCTCCACTGCGCCCTTTTCGTTGAGCATGTCGGCCACCACCCGGACCGGCCCCGCCTGCTGGACGCCGGTCAGTTCCACGTCCAGGGAGACCTCGTGCTTTCGGGTGGACGTGCGCACGAACACATCGGTCACATGCGCCTCCGAGGAACGGCTCTCCAGAAAGACGCTCCCGGTCAGGCCGCGCGACCTCAGCGAAGCCGGGGCGTAGGTGACATTCATGAACGCGTTCTGCCAGAAGGTCCCCACCTGGTCCGCATCGGCAATGGCCGCCACCAGCACCTGAACGTCCACCCGCTGGCCGGGCGTCACCGCCGACGTGATGTCCACGGAGCCCCACGGCCAGGCGATGCGGCCGCACTCCTTGCCGTTGACATAGATGATCGCGTCGGTGCACACGCGGTCGAAGCGCAGGCTGATCGCGCGGCCTTGCCATTCGGGCGGGATCCACACCTGCCGTTCGTACCACGCGCGCGCCACCCGTGTCCCATCGTAGCCTTTCCACTCCGGGCCGCCGCCGAGGCTGACGATATCCGTCGCCCCCCTGCGGGGGCCTTGCCAACTGCCGGGCACTTTGATGTAACCCCACCCGGCTTTCGGAGGTTCCGCGATGCCTTCGGCGGCGGGGCGGAAGCGCCAGAGGCCGTTCAAGGATGCTCGAGCCCGTTTTGCGTTTACGGTGACGACACGGGTCTGGTCCCAGTCCAGTGATAGGCCGGCGGGAAGCTCGGCGTCAGACCTTGGCTTGGTCGCCGGCGCGTCAGGCGTGGCCTCTTCGATCTTGAAGGCATAGGCCAGGCTGAGGTTGCGGCGGGCTTGTTCCTGCAACGCGGCTGGGATTCGAATGACCAGGCCGGTGGCCTCGTTCCAGGTCCACGGCAGCGGCTCGGTCAAGCCCAGCAAGGTGATGTTGGAACCCGGTTTCGCCCGGACCGATTTCAGCGTCAGACTCTGGCCCGGCCATTGCAGGCAGATCGCATAAACGAAGCGATGGTCCTTGGTCCGCGTGAATCGGACAACCTTGCCTTCCTTCCAAAGATCGTCTGGTCGGGGGCGGGTGTGATAGATGGCCTCGCCGTTGATCCGGAGCCAGGCGCCGGTTTGTTCGAGGGCCGCCACCGCTTTGGGATGGAACTGGCCGCGCGCGTCGGGGCCAATCCCGACCATGAAATTTCCTCCTTTGGCCACGATATCCACCAGGTTGGTGACGATCCAAGGCGCGCCTTTGTATTTCGTGGCGTCGGGCTGATAACTCCACATGCCGGCCAGTTGATAAATGACCATCCAGGGCATGCTCGTATTTTCCTTGGCGCCGGGCACGAAGCCCTCCGGCGTGTAGTAATCACCGTAGTTGCCGATGCCGCGGGCGCGGAACATGACGTCGGGTTGCAGCTTGCGGAGTAGCTT
>JAGWYX010000395.1 GCA_018969165.1 Verrucomicrobiota bacterium | reverse complement strand
GGCCCAACCGGCGATCAGCGCATTTGAAAAGCCGCCGCGCAGCCCCTTCGGCACGCTCAGCTGCTGTACAACCGCCAGCACGCTCTCACTCATTCCAGGGTGGCCGTCCTTCATGAATTCGCCCTGGACAATCCGCCAGCCGTTCGATTCGCGCTTGTCACCCGGTTTGATTTCTGGAAGAGTGAGGCGACTCAGACGTGACTGCACCCAAACGGACCGAGTATATCGTCTCCTGGTTGTTGTTGCCGGCGGTGATGGCCCCGGCGTCAGCATTGGCGCTGGGCATTCGCATCCCCGACCAGGACCCCGCTGCGACCGCCCGTGGGAACGCCTTCACTGCCACCGCCGACGACCCGGCGGCCATCTACTACAACCCCGCCGGCATTACCCAGCTCTCAGGCTCACAGGTCCAGGTCGGGACCTATGCCGTGTGGCTCGATTCACGCTACACCGCCGGCGGCGCCGCGTTCGATACCACGGACAGAATCCAGGCGGTGCCGCAGATTTACTACACTTACTCACCTCCGTCCATCCCGTTGTCCTTCGGACTGGGTTTCTACTCGCCCTACGGATTGTCCTTGCAATGGCCGGACAATACCCCGTTTCGCACGGTCGGCACCCAGGGCGAGTTGACCTACTTGACCCTCAATCCCGTCGTCGCCTGGCGGGTCAACTCCCAGCTTTCCATCGCCGCCGGCCCGACCCTGAACTACTCGGAGGCGGACTTGCGCAAGGGACTTTTCTTGCCGGGTGACCAGTTCCGGTTCAAGGGCGACGACACGGCTGCCGGCTACAACGTCGGGCTGCGCTGGCAACCGCTTGCGCAATGGGCTTTCGGCGCCACCTACCGCAGCGAGACCACCCTGGACTACCGCGGCACTTCCCAGGCGATTCCCTATGCCCCGCCCGGCAATGCCTCCGCGCGCTTTGCTTTTCCCCAGGACGTCACCGTCGGCCTCTCGTTCCGGCCTACCCCGAATTGGAACCTCGAGTTCGACGTGGACTGGACGGATTGGAGCCGGTTGCAGACCGTTACCATCAATCAGGCCGTCCCGGCCGCCATCCCCTTCAACTGGCGTTCGAGCTTCATGTACGAATGGGGCGTGACCCGGTCCTTCGCCAACGGTTACAGCCTGAGCGCCGGCTACATGTTCAGCCAGAACTCCGTTCCCGCTCAGGATTTCACCCCGCTGGTCCCGGATTCCGACCGGCATATCTTCAGCGCCGGCATCGGCCGCAAATACCGTCATCTGGGTTGGGAGGCGGCCTATCAGTTCGCCTACGGCCCGCCCCGCACGGTCGTCAGCCCCGGCAATCCCGCCGCCAACGGCACCTACCGTTTCCTGAGCCATGCTCTCACCGTCTCCCTTGGATATTCCTTTTAAGTCGGTCGAGCCCCAGCCCGCCCCGGCGCGCCGCCGCACCCTGCTGATCGTCGATGACGAGGAAGGACCGCGGCAGTCACTCAAGATTGTCTTCATGGATGAATACAACATCCTGCTGGCCGAAGACGGCGCCCAAGCGGTCGAGTTGGCCCGCCAGCATGCCATCGATGCGGCGGTGCTGGACATCCGAATGGGGGGCATGTCCGGGATCGAACTGCTCGAGCGCCTCAAGGCCATCGATCCGGCGGTCGAAGTCATTATGCTCACCGCCTACGAGACCATCGAGACCGCCCGCCAGGCCCTGCGGCTCGGGGCCTGCGATTACCTCAACAAACCGTTTGACCTGTCCACCATCCGCGCCGCGGTGGCAACGGCGATGGAACGACGCTCGCTGTCCGAGGAAATCCGGGCCAACAACCAGCGATTGCTCGAGCTGCAGGCCGAAATCCGCGGCCAGAAGCTCCAGGAACAACTGGCCCGCACCCGCGGCGAAATCTACGCCAGCATCGTCCATGACATCAACGGTCCCCTGACGGTCATCTCCGGCTTCATCGAAATCATCAACCAGCACCTGGCCAATGCCAAACGCATCGAAGGCGAAGACCTGGCGATCGTCCGCGACCGCCTGGCCCGCATCACCCGCCAGGTCAACAACTGCATCGACATCTCCCGGCGCTACCTCCAGTTCCTCCGCCAGCGCTCGCAGGAAACCACCGGCGTCGGCGTGAACCAGATTCTCGCCGACCTGGACGAGTTGTTGAAGCTGCATCCCAGCGCCCGCGGTCACCAGTTGATCGTGCATGCCCTGGCCCAGGACCTGCAGACCCGCGTCAACAGCACGGACTTCATCCAGATCCTGCTCAACCTGGCCATCAACGCCCTCCAATGCACGACGCTCCCGCACCAGGTCGAGGTCGATGCCCAACCCCTGGGCCAGGCCCTGGACCAGGCTCGCTTCGCCGAGGGACCCCAATGCCGGTTCCTCAACGGCGAAGGGTTTCAGAATACCCCGCCGCTGCTGGCGCTGCGCGTGCGCGACAACGGACCGGGCATCCCCGCCGAGGTCTTGCCGCGGGTCTTTGAACCGTATTTCTCCACCAAACCACCCGGACAAGGCACCGGCCTGGGCCTCTCGATCGTCGCGCGCCTGGTCAAGGAAGCCCGCGGTGCCGTCTGCGTCCAAACCGAGTTCGGCCGCGGTACGACCTTCACCGTTTATTTGCCGGTGCTTTAGCGAGGCCGGCGGCCGGTCGCGGCACCCGACGGCGCCAACCCGCCGCGCTCCTGCCCCGGCGTCGCCTCCTTTACCTCGTCTCCCGCTGAGCCAGGCGCGCCTCAGACCTCCAATCGGTCGGGTCTCGCGGATACGGATCGCGAGTTGTCCCCTGCTCGCGGCGCGTCGGCACCGAATCGGCCGGGGGGATGTTCTCTAACGAGGCGCGCCTCAGACCTCATTTCACCTTTGCCGTGCATCTTCGGCTCTTTTTAGCCTTTGCCCGTTCACTCGGCGCGCCTCGCTTATTGAGTCCTCGCGGAGGAAAGAGCCGCAGGACCAGCCCATCTCCTTCTGGAGCGCGGGTCTGCGACCCGCAGCCACTGCGAGGCGGACCAGGCCTGGAATTATATTCAATCCCAATTGCAGGGTGAGCCTGCTGCGGCTCACAGAGCCGCGCTCCGGGCCAGAACGAGAATGGCTGCGCCAGAACTGTACCAAAACTCGATCTAGCCGCAAAGAGCTCTCGGGTTCAAGGAATGTAGTCCAGTCGCCAACCCCTGCTCACACAGACCGCTGTTGCGAGCGCCTGCACGGCGTAGCACGGAGAAGTGCACCTGAAGGCGTTGCGGCTGCGGAAAACAGATTTTGGCCATTTAGCGCCAAGGATTGGCGGCGGTGTCGGGATCAATCTTCTGCAAGGCCTCCATCGTGTCGCGAAGCGTTTGACTGCCATTGCTCTTGTAAGCCTCGAGCAACATCGGGACAGCCTGTCTGGCCGCCGGGCCGAGCTCACCGAGCAGGCGGATGGTCGGCCAATCTCTCGGTCCCAACTCGCCACCGGCCAACTCGATAATTCGTCTAGTCGGATTCGGCCGCGCAGGATCGATTCTCCACAACGCCGCAGCGACCATCGTCTGGAGGTTGCGATCGTTCGGGTACCGCTTGGCCACGCTCTCCAGCGCCGGGAGGGTAGCCCGGGCGAACGGACCGGACTTACCCAGCGCCCAAGCCGCCCAAATTCGGTCGCCGGAATTACCCGTCTCCAATTTTTGCGCCAGGCAGGTGACGGGCTTCGGGTTATCCGGCTCGATGCTGCGCCATGCGCTGGCAGCGAAGGTCCCGACAGAAGGAACCTTGGAGCCGAGGAGATCGGCGAGTGCCGGAACGGCAGTCTCCGCCGCCGGCCCAAGATCGGCCAGGGCCTTGAGGATATCAAAGGTGGCAGACATCGAATAAGTGTCCTTCGCCGCCAAGGCATGGCCCAATGCTCCAAGGAGGGCAGACACCGATTTTCCGGCCCACTCCGGCCGGCGGCCGAGCGTCAGGGCCACCCGACTGACGACGACCGCATTCGTATCCCTTAACGCCACCAGCAGCCCCGAGATCGCATCCGATGCGCGACCGGGACTTTGCCCCAGCGCCTCCGCTGCCATAGCGCGCATGTTCCAATCCGGATCGTGAAGATACGCGACCCACACACGATCCATCACCGCTGAGCCGCCATCGATATCTTTCAACGCGATGAAGCAGGCCAGCCGGTACTCCGAATCCGAAGATGTCAGCCCGGCCATCAAATCCGTCGTCGCAACTTGCGCGAAAGTCCCCATGGACCCCAATGCTGCCGCCGCGCCCACTCTCACCCAGTGGTCTTTGTCGTTCGTGGCTTCGATCAGCCAAGGAATCGCGTTGCTGGCAGCCGGGCCGAGAAGGATCAGACTCAAGGTGGCTCTATATCGAGTCGAACTTGGAGGATCGGGAAAGTTGAAACATCGCTGGATTCGGGCGGGCAGCTTCGGATAGAGCTTGCACCAAAGGTCGCGGAGAAAGCTGTCTCGCGTTCGCAAGGCGCGGATCAGATACGGAACCGCTTGCGGTCCGATGTGAAGAATCCCCGGCTCCCCTTCAAGCTGACCTTGGGAGTCCATGAAGTTCACGTTGCGCATCCACACCGAGAGGGGTTTCCCATTCCACACGGGTTCGGGCCGCGCCGGCCGCAACACCACAAGTCCGAGCACCGTCGCGAGCGCGAAAACCGGAATCAATATCAGTATCTGGCGACCAAAACGCATCTGCTGAACCGAGTGCTCTTTTGGGGACCTAGAGTACCTCCGAGTCAGACTTTGACAAGCCAATCGACGGAGTGCCCACAAGGTTCTGGACTCGCAAAGAAGCTGTTCCCAGGCGCGCATTAAACCACTCTGCCATGCGCCCCGTGATCACCCGGGATCAGTCAAGGAGGCACCCGTGAAGGACTGAG
>JAGWYX010000394.1 GCA_018969165.1 Verrucomicrobiota bacterium | reverse complement strand
GGCCGTGGGCGCGCGGAGACGGGGTGGTGATTGCCGTGGCGGACGATGGAGTAGAGGTGACCCACCCCGATTTGGCGCCGCGGCTGCGCGGGGATTTGCAGTACAATTTCACCACCGGCGAGACCAACGGCCTGCACCCCTCGAACCTGCAAGTCCACGGCACAGCGGTGGCCGGCCTGGCGTTGGCCGAGGGCAACAACCACCGGGGAGTCATCGGGGTGGCCTACCGGGCCCAGTTGGCGAGTTGGGTCATCTGGGACGCCAACAACAACCTGGTGAGCGACGAGGCCCTGGCGCAAATGTTCGAATATCAGTCCAACGTCGTCAGCATCCAGAACCATAGCTGGGGCAACATCGACGTGACCCAGTTGGACGCTGGACTGCTGGAGCAGATCGCCATTTCAAACGCCGTCCTCCAGGGTCGCGGTGGTTTGGGGGTCGTGATGGTGCGCTCCGGCGGCAACGGGCGGGACATCGAAAGCAATGTCAACGACGACGGCTACGCGCAGGATCCGAAGGTGATCGCGGTGGCGGCGGTGCGCGCGGACGGGCGCGTGGCCAGTTACAGCACCGCGGGGGCGGCCCTGCTGGTGGCGGCCCCAAGCGGGGATCCGAACACCGGTCTGCCGCCGTTGTTCACCACCGACCGCCTGGGCACCAATGGCTACAACCAGGCAGTGGTGACCAACAGTGATTCAGCCGATTACACCTTCGGCGCCGAGGGCCAGTTCAGTGGCACCTCCGGCTCCGCCCCACTGGTGGCCGGCGTGGCCGCACTCATCCTGTCGGCCAACCCGAACCTGAGCTACCGCGACGTGCAGCAAATCCTCATCAACGCCAGCCATCAAACCGATCCGGCCGATCCCAACGTAGTCGCCAACGGCGCAGGGTTCCTCGTCAGCCACAATACCGGTTTCGGCGTGCCCGACGCCGGCATGGCCGTGCGCCTGGCGCGCCAATGGCCGAATCGCCCGCCCGCCACCAGCCTCACCCTCACCCGGACCAACCTCCAGGCCATCCCCGACGACGGCCTCCGGGTGTTGGTCAACGGCACCGGCGTGCCGGACACCCTGACGAACCTCCACTCGCTCCCCTCCTTTGGTCCGCACCCGGACGCGCCGACGTCAGTCCTGCCGCTGGTGGACCTGGGCATGGTGACCAACCCGATTGCCGCGGACCTGACGGGCAAGGCGGCACTGATCGAGCGCGGGGTGAGCCTCTTTTCGGACAAGATTACCTGGGCCGCGCAGGCCGGGGCGGCATTCGCAGTCATTTACAACAACACCGGTGCCACCAACCTGATCTTTATGGCCGCGACTGATTTCACACCAATCCCGGCCGTGTTTATCGATCAGAACGACGGCGCGGCGCTCCACACGTTGCTGGCCACCAACCCTGCCGTGACGGCCCAAATCCATCTCGACACCGCGGCCTACGCGTTCGTTGTCACCAACACGCTGCTGTGCGAGCACGTGGCGGTGCGCTTGGCCACCGATCACCCGCGCCGCGCCGACGTGCGCATTACCCTGCTGTCCCCGCAGGGCACCCGCAGCGTGCTCCAGCAACTCAACGAAGACAGCAGCCCGGGACCGGTGGATTGGACCTATTACTCGACGCACCATTTCTACGAGAGCAGTTGGGGCACCTGGACCGTGTACGTCAGCGACGAACAGGCGGGCGCCACCGGGGCGGTCCATCTGGCCGGCCTGACCCTTGAAGGGGTCCCGATCACCGATACCGATCATGACGGGCTGGATGACCAGTGGGAGATGAAGTACTTTGGCACGCTGGCGTTCGGTCCTCGGGACAATCCTGCCGGGGACGGCTTCAACAACATGCGCAAACAAATCCTGGGCCTGGACCCGAGAGTGGCCGCCAATCTGCCGCTGGAACTCGACCTCGCGGCCTGGAACCAGCGCCTGCTTCGGCTGAGCTGGCCCAGCAGCGCCAATTGGGACTACCAGATTTCCACCAGCGCCTCTGCCACCGGGCCGTTCACCCTGCTCACCAACCTCGCCGGTCGCTTTCCCGAAACCGAGTGGTTCACCCCGTACGCCGGCAGCTCGAACCAGTTCTTCCGCGTGCTCCAAACCAACGCGGCGAGGGCGCCGTGAATCGAATCTCGAGCATTGACTTTCCAATCATCGGGTCATTCGTCACCATCCTCAGCCGCTCGCGCCGGGTACCGGCGAGCCGGATCAGCGACTCCGGGTTTGCAATCCGGGATTGACCCGCTTAACTCATGCGCGTGCCAGAACCACCAACCCCCAGCGTGCTGTTGCTGATTCCTGCCTACAACGAGGAACAGCGGATCGAGCCGGTCCTGCGCGATTATGCCGCTTATTTCCGACGGTTCTATCCCGGCCGCTTCCAGATTGTGGTGGTGCTCAATGGATGCATCGACAACACCCTGGGCGTCGTGCAACGCGTGGCGGCCGATTTCCCCGAGGTGAGCGCCCTGGATTTTTCCGAGCCGATCGGCAAGGGCGGCGCATTGATCGAGGGATTGAAACTCGCGCCGCGGGCGGACTTGATCGGTTACGTGGACGCAGATGGCGCGACGACGCCGCCGGCGTTTCTGGACCTGGTGCGCCGGTGTGACCAGGCCGATTGTGTGATCGGATCCCGCTGGCTGCGAGGCGCAGTCCTGCACCAGAGCCAATCCCAACAGCGCCGGATTTACAGCCGGTTGTTCCACTCATTCGTGGAACTGCTGTTTCGCATGCACATCAAGGACACCCAGTGCGGCGCCAAGGTCATGCGCCGGGCGGCCGTCGAGCGGATTCATCCGTTCCTGCGGATCGCCGACCTGGCGTTTGACATCAACCTGCTCTACGCACTCAAGCGCGAGGGATTCTCGATCAGCGAAGTGCCGACCGAATGGACCGACAAACTGGGCTCCCAAGTCACCCTGAGCAAACTGGGTAAGAAGGCCCTCGCCATTCCGCTGTCGGTCGTTCGCCTCCGGCTGTTTTACTCGCCGTGCTATCGGTGGCTGCGGCCGCTGCAACCGCTCGAGGCGTGGATTTACAGAACCCTCGGCGCCACCCCGCCGCGACGCGGTCCACCCCCTGGCAACAGTTGAGAGCTGAGAGTTGTGCGTTGGCGGCAGGGAAGGACGCACGATCAGACCGCGGGTCGTCCCGCGCCGCGGCGCGTGCCAGGCCGCCGCGGGCTGGGGACACCCCGCGCTCCGGTGACCCCGAAAATCGGTAGGGCGCGGGCTCCTCACCGCGCCATAGGCGGCGGGCTGAGGCCCGCCCGCCCTGCGGGAACCCTCTCCTCCGCTGCCAGCGGAGGGCCGCGGTAAGGAGGCGCGCTCTGCTCTTTGGCGATCCCACCGTGCGACACGGCGGTCCTTGCAGGTTTCTGGATCCGCGATCTCAGCGCCGCCGACACCAGAAACCGACCTGGAAGGGAAGCCCCTGGCGATCACCTTGCGAACCGCCAGACGGCGGCTTGCTGGGACTCCAGGCGCACTCGCCAGCCGCCCGCATCGCGCTCCGGTTCGCTCCCCAGCAACGGCTCCGGACGAACCTCGCGCGCCAAGCCCAGCGCACGATGGTCCATCCACACCCGACCCTGCTGCGTCCTCGCCGAGTCGTTGAACAGCGTCAGATACACCGCGCCGACCGGGTCCGGCCCGAAGCGCTCGATGAAAATCATGTCGTTCTCGCAAGCGGCGTGGGTGAGTGGCTGCCAACCCGCTTGAGCCACTTGGCGGATGAGGGGCAAATATTTCCGGAACAGCGGACGGTCCCGGTCGTACCAGCGCGGGTTCTGCCAATACGGGTTGTCCGCGGCGTTATGACTGAAGAATCCGGGCCACATCCCATAGAACAGCGCGCGCTGAATATACTCCTCGACCATCTCAGGTCCGAACTGGTCGTAATCCGTGTTCATCAGCAGCAGATACGGCTTGGCTCCAGCCAAGGCACGCCAAAGGTCCATCGTCGCGATCGACGCCGGGCGGTATTGGCCGGCCGCCAGCCAATCCGTTTCGGTGCCCAGGACGTCGAGCCAGGGGCAAAGGTAAGTGAACCGGTAGGGCACACCGTTGGCGAACATCAGTTTGCCCATCCGCTGCACGTCCTGGGCAAGCCAGTGCGTGAACTCGAACACGGCCAAACCCTTGAACAGCGCGGGGCGCTTCGACTCGGTGTCGAACGTCAGCGGCACCGTCGTGGCGACAAAATGTTCGCGGCGGAAATTCAAATCCGCGGTCACATAGCCTTCGAGTGAGTCGAGGTATTCGCCATCGAGGTGCCCGCGGGCCTGCGGACCATAAAGTTCCGCCTTGATGGCGTCGTTCCAATACACCGTGGCGGCGTTGAGGGGCGGTTGCCCCAGCCACGGGTTCGGGTTCAGGCTCCAGACCGCGCCGTTGGACCAGGGCGTGTCGCGGAAGAGCATCTCCGGCTCGCCGATTTCATCGTACATCGCGGCCACCCGCGTGACCTCGGCCATGCGTCGTTGGTGCGGGCTGGCGCCGCGCTCGAGTTCGTCGCGCGCGCGCAAGGCCTCGGGGACCGTCCGCGGCACGCCTTTGCCCATCGGCATCCACCAGGTCATCGGTTCGGTGTAGCGAAAGCTCAAAACTCCGTGCGCGTCATCCCAGGGCACGTTGTTGTTGCCTTCGTGGTAACGAAACCCGAAATCCTGCCAGCCCGCCACCCGGCTTACGTCGGTGAACGGCATCCAGAGCCCCTGCTCCTTCGAGCGCACGCTGAAGTAGCCGGGAAAGATCTCCATGAACTTCTGCCACGCCGCGCGAAACCCACCCCGGGAATCGAACCGGTAAACCAGAAACCGGAAATCGGCGCCGCTCGGAAATCGCGCCGTGTCCTTCACCAGCCCGAAGTCGTAAGCGATGAACA
>JAGWYX010000393.1 GCA_018969165.1 Verrucomicrobiota bacterium | reverse complement strand
CCGTAGGTGAAGCCGTTGACGCCTTCGATCATGTCGCCCTGCGGCCCAAGGTGCGGGCCAAAGTGCGAATGGTAAGCGGTGGCGTACGTCGCGGCGTTCGCCCGGGCATGGTGGCACTGGAGACACAACTGGCCTTCGCCGGCATTGGTGACGACGGTGCCGTCCATGAACGTCGCGGCGGTCATCGCGCGGATCAAGTGCGGGTTGTCCTCTGGAGTCGTGATGCCGTGCGGTTCGTGGCAGGTCTGGCAGTTGATCGAGCTGTAAGTCGTGTTGGTGACCGAGGCCCCTTCGATCCGACCAACGAATCCCGGCCCGGTATGGCACCCCACGCACGCCTCGCGGCCAGGACCGGAGGGATCACGGGTCGTGACGGCGTGCAACGAGCTGTACCATTCAGTCCCCTTGATGTGGTGGGTTGGCGCGTCATGGCACTGATTGCAGTCGCCCGAACTGAAGCTGACGGTAATCAGGTTGGTGTTGCCCAACGAAAAGGCGTGCTGGCTGCCCGGCCCGTGGCAGTTCTCACACTGGATGTTCGCCACATTGGCCAGGCTCGGATAATTGGTCTGCAAACTGGCCCAGTTACCGGAAACCAGGTTGGTTGGCATCGACCAACCCAATTGCTTGGCCACGTCATCGAAGCCGCCGTTGACGGCGTTGGTGTTGGTGTCATAGCCCACCGTGTGGCACTGGAAACAGCCGGTGCCGTAGTGGCTGCCCAGCACGCCGTCGATCCCCCAGGCGAACATGTTGGCGTGGCCGGTCTGCGACCACGGGACCACCATGTTGGGGGCCTCCTGCCCGCCGCTGTGGCAAAGCGCGCAGGTGTTCTTGCCCACAAATGTTCCGGCCGTCAGGGTCTGCGCCACGTTGGTCGTCGTGCCGTCGGCGGCGCTGAACGTGGCCACGACGGTGTATTGCCCCGGCAGGTCCGCCCGGAGCAAGGTCCGCCCGGCCACCTGGTAGATCAGCCGATCGGTCGGCTCATAGACCGGCACGTTGGTGCCCAGCGGGCTGGGCGTCAGCGTGGCTACCGAGCCGGCCGGCTGGTTGGTCAGCGCCCAGGTCACCGTCACCGTGTTGGTCGCCGACAGGGCAAGGTTCACATCGGCCTCCAGGTAAAATGGCTGGCCAACGCCGCGGGTGAACTGGCCACCCGAGACTTCCGTCGCGGCCGGCAGTTTGTAAACGGTAATGTCGCCGGGCGTCACCGGGCGGGAAACGACCCGGGGCTGGAGACTGGTCTGGGCCCGCGTCGCGGGCGCGGTCGCCACTAGCAGCACCGTCAGCAGACAGACGGGCGCCGTCCTGGTTGTGTCTTTGATTTTCATACTTCTTAGCACGTCTGAGGGGTTGAGTGTTCGCCGATTGGCGGTTGACTCTAGGCCAAGCCAAGGCGGGGACTACTCGTTTTTTGGCAAACAATAGCTATAATTTGGCATAACCCTGTCAGCGATATGTATGAGCTAAGCTGTTGTCATAAACAGGCCGGCTTCTGCGAAGAACGGCCCTCTCCGCTGGGCCTTCGAGCCGTCGAGTCGGCCCGATCAGCGTTGCAGCCGGAAATACCGGGCGGGACCCTGCGATCCGAGCGGAACCTGCGCCGGCCCCGCGCCGCTGGTCACGACCTGCCAGGGGCCCGCCGGCGAGGTGGCGCTTTGCAGGGTCCCGGTCCCGATCCAGGAAACAATCAGTTCGGCGCCGTCCAAGCGCACGCCCAGGATCGGGATCGACAACGCCTTGGCGTTGGCGTCCTGCAGCAGGGCCATGAGATAGGTGTGGTTGTGAAAGCCGCCGCTCTCGTCCGACTCGGCGTAGGCCAGGTTGTGCCGGGCCTCCGCCAGGGCGGCTTGCAAGGCCGGGTCCTGGACCCCCTGTAAGACCTGAGCGGCGCGGGCGACGTTGGCCGTCACCGTGGCGTCCAGGGCCTGAAAATCGGCCTGCCAACCGGTGATCACGGCCAGGGCATCCTGGGGCTGCGCATCCGTGTGGCACTTGAGGCAGGAGACCGTCAGGCTGCCATCGGCTTCCGGCAGGGCGACGGCCCAACTGTGGCCTTCGGCCATGCTCGAATTGCTGCCGTCCACGTCGCTGCGATGCATGTGGCAATCCACGCAGGTTACCTCCGCCATCAACTGTTGATCGGGCACCCCCACGCCACCGGTGCCCTGGAGGAGGTTGTAACTGAGGTGATCGGTGTCCGGGAAGCGCAGGTTGCCGTGGCACTGGCCGCAAAGTTGGGCGGAATTGGTCATCACCTCGTATTCCAACGTGTCGGAATTGAAGTAGGCCGGCGAAGTTGGATTATGCGGATCATGACAGGCATTGCAGGCCACGTTCGGCCACTCCGAGCCGTGGGCGGCCACGGTGTTGGTGGTGAAGACGCCGGCGGTGGTGGTGAAGAAATAGTTCAACGCATCCGCTTCGTCGCCGCGAGCGGCCAGCACGGCGGTCGGGGCGTGGCAGGCGATGCAATTCTCGCCCCCGGTCCCGTAGATCACGTCCTCGGGCGACTGCCCGGCGCGCGCCTGGCTCAATTCATTGGCGACATCGGTCTGGGTATTGGCGTGTTTGCTGGCCGCCCAGGCGTCATAGAGCCGGTGATCGGTGTCGGCAAAGTGCAGGCTGCCGTGGCACTGACCGCAAAGCTGGCTGGCGCCGGTCACCGCCCGGTGTCCGGCGGTCTGAGCGTCGAACAACGCCAGGGTCGGCGGCGGTCCCTGGCTCGGCGCGGTGACGTGGTTCGTTGGCACCGAATGGCAGGCCGCGCACTCCACGTGAGGCCAGGCGGCGGTGTTGGTGGCCGCGGTGCCGGCGGTGACCAGGCCAGCACTCGTGGTGAAGAAGTAGCTCAGCGTTTGGGGCTCGGTCATCGTGCCATTGGCCAGGACTGACGTAGGGCTGTGACAGGCCAGGCAATCCTCCGCCTGCAGGATGGCAGCCGGGCTCAGGCCGACGTCGGACTGGCTCAGTTCGTTGGCCACATCGGTCTGGGTGTGGGCGTGCGGGCTGGCGGCCCACTGGTGGAACCGGTCCGGGTGACAGGTGCCGCAGGAGGCGGTCTGGGCCCGCCCCGTGGAACGGAGAACGAGGCAGCCGACCAGGGCCAGCGCCAGGACCAAGCTCGGCATCCGAGACAAGTTCCCGAGGCCCGGGTCGCGCTCGCCGATGGCGCTTGGTTTCCAGGCGTTGGTCGGGACTTGGCGACGAGGGATTATCATTAGCAAAAGACTAGTTGGAGACTTTGAATACGCTTCACACTAATTGTCCAAAGCTTTGCATTTTTTGCCACCGGTCCGCCCGGCGCGCGCCGCGGTTGGGCGCGCTCCGAACGGGGTGGCTCCGGGGGGCGGTCGAGGTCCGCAGATCGACGATGTTTGCCAGGCGAAGGCGGGACCGATCTGGCTCGGCAGCGCTGGCTTACGCGGAGCGGCTGGTGAAATGGCCTGAACAAAAAAGGTAAAGCAAATGACAAAAAAGAGGCGCTGAAAGCAGTTGACGTAATGCCGCGGCGATTTAACTTCAAGGCGGTTAATGATAGTCGACGGTCGGGACCCGGGCGTCACGTCCCCCGTCCAGGGCGACGTTAATTGCGAGCTTTAAACCGACATTCAAAAACTCAAGAAGGCCCGATGAATTCAAGCCACCTGCCACCCACCTCGCGCGTCCCAACTGCCTGGGACCGGACCCCCCTCTGCACCCTGATTGCCGTGCTGGCGCTGGCCGCCTCAGTCCACGCGGATCGGCCGCAACTGGTGCGGCCGTGGCCCGGCGGCGTCTGTCCCTACCCAATCATCACCGCGACAACCGCCACCTCCACCCAGTCGCTGACCGTGAACTGGACCGGGTTCGTCGGGCCCTATCACCTGGAACGTGTCCAGGACCTCAGCGACACCAACTGGACGGAGGTCGGCTCCGTTGACGATCTCAGCTTGACCTTGCCCCAGGATGGGGCGGTCGGGTGGTTCCGCGTGCGCGGCCCCGCGCCCGGCTTTGCGGGCGCGGCGACCTGCCTCCAGTGCCATCCGGACCACAGTACCTGGACGAACACGGCCCATGCCGGCGCCTTCGCCGCACTCAAGGCCATCGGCATGCAGAAGAGCGCCAGTTGCCTGCCCTGCCACACGGTCGGCTACGGCACGCCGACCGGCTTCACCGATGAAACCAACACCCCGGCCCTGGCGGGTGTCCAGTGCGAGAACTGCCACGGCCCGGCGGCTGAGCACGCCGGCAACCCCAGCGACCTGGCCTCGATCCCGCTCAAGACCCAGGCCGGGATGTTGTGCGGGGGTTGCCACACCGGCCCGCACAATCCCCAATATGACGAATGGGTCACCAGCCCGCACGCGGCGGTCGTACCCGATGTCGCCGCTTCGTTCGCCGATCCGACGAGCGGTCCGGCGCGCATGCGGTCTTGCGGTGCCTGCCATTCCGGGGCGACCCGCCTGGCCCTGATCGTTGGCGCCGAGTACGACGTGGCGCCGTTGCTGCCGAGTGTGAGCGACGCGACCAACATCGCTCAGACTTGCGTGGTCTGTCATGACCCGCACGTCAAGGCGACGAATACGGTTTACCAGTTGCGTTATCCCGAGGCCTCGATGAGGCCCTTCTCCTATAACACGGCGACCACCACCTCGTTCGCGGCGCAATACGATCCGACGATCAACGTCTGCGGGCAATGCCACAACCTGCGTGGCGGGAAATGGACCGACACCAGCCGGCCGCCCCACCATTCGCCGCAATACAATCTGCTGATCGGAAGCGGAGGGGTCGAAAGCACCAACCCGCCTCCGCAGTCTTACCACCGGACCAACGAGACCCAGTGCGCCCAGTGCCATGTCACCAGCATCGACCTGGCCAGCCCGACCGCCCAGAACCCCAACAT
>JAGWYX010000392.1 GCA_018969165.1 Verrucomicrobiota bacterium | reverse complement strand
TCGGAAATCAGGTTGCCCCGGGTGATCGTGTTCCCCAGGAGCGGGGCGACCGCTTGCAGCCACATCTGCGTCGGTGCATTCGCATCGGGCAAGGGATCCGCCGGCGGGCCGGCGGGCGGATGCCCCGCGACCTGAGTTTCGCCCTGCCGCCAGAACGCCGCGATAATCGAATGCAACTGCTCCAGCGCGCGCCAGTGAATCAGCCGTTCCCCGGTCAATTCCCAATCGTAATAGACCAGGTTGGACCGACCGGCGATCTGGGCCATCAATTGGGGCGGCGGTGGGTTGGTGCTGGGCAACGGCTGAAACAGGCCGCCGAAAAGGAACTGGCCCGCCGGTTCCCGGACCGCCCGCAGGCTGGGTTGGATAAAGGGCAGCCCGATCCAATTCAATTCGGTGCGATTGGTGACCCACCGAATTTGTCCCATGTTGTGGCGCACCAGCTCGGGCGCCAGGGCGTCGCGCAATCGGAGGGCGATCGCCGCCACCGCGTTGGTGGCATCCGCCAACGGCACCGCGACGAAAGTCTGCATCGGTAACCGGGATTGCTGGGCCCAGACAAAAAGCTGGTCCGGCGCCGAAGACAGATGCAGCGGTGAAACCCAGGCCAGTTGCCCGACCCAGGGCGCAATCCCTCGCAGAGCCGTGAAACTGACCAGCGGGGCACGAATCAGTCCGGTGGGCAATTGCCAGGGACCAGCGGGCCGGCGGATCAATCCCGGGAATGTCAATGCCAGCCGCAGGCGCAAATCCTTGTCCTGCCCCCAAACGTTCAGGCGCGCCGTCGGCCACCCGGAACTGGCCGCCACCGGCAAATCCGGCTCCAGCCAGGCGACCTGTCCGGCGGCTTCCAGCCAGTTGTCCCCGAGGTTCGTCGCCGGTGAACGCCGGACCCGGATGCGCCCGAGCAAATCGGCTTGTCCCAGCAAATCATCCGAACCGGCGCCGAACACGGTCCACTCACCAGCGCGCACGAGTCGGAACCGTTCACCGGAGCGCGGGTCGCGGGTTTCCCAGGCGGGAAAGCCCTGGACGCGGGTGGCAACGGGGGTGCCTAGGCGGCACGCGAGCACCAGCCGCCAGCAATTAGTCTCCCAGAGTCGCGCGCGCTCCGGTTTGAGCCGCAGGGCCAGCGTCCATTCGGCAAGGTGATTGGTTTGGCCATGCCATTCGCCGTACGACTCGGCGTCCAGCATGTCATCCAGCAGCGGGCGGGCCAAGGCGGTGGTGGCGGGGTCAAACGGCTGGCCTGGCACACCCCAGCAACCCTGGGGGACGTGGGCCAGCCGTCCCAGGGCCTCGTCCGCCAATCGGCGGGTGGCGGGCAGGTCCCAGATCGATCTGAGCCGCGCGGCGTTCAGGTTGGTGGCCAACTGGCTGGCGCCGACGAAGTGGTACTGCCCAAGCAACGGAGGCGTGGACGAAGCGCCCTCCGGTGAGTGCGGACGGCAGCCCAAATTCAAACCCAGACCCACGGCGATGAGAACGGCGACAGCGCGATGTGTCATGGCCGCCATTCAATGCCAGAGCGCCGAAGTTTTAGCAATCGATTAAGAAATTGACTTGGTCACTTGAAGTTCCCACGGTGTGCGGGATTGGTGAGAACGACCCGTTCCATTGTGGCTTATTGGCTGCCCGTGTTCGCCTGGATGCTGCTGATCTTCATCGGCTCGACCAATGTGCTGTCCTCGGAGCACACGTCGCGATTCATCGGCCCGTTGCTGCGCTGGCTCATCCCGGGCATCTCCGAGGCCAGCCTGGAACGCGTGCACCTGGTCATCCGCAAGTGCGGGCACCTGAGCGAATACGCCGTGCTGGGCTGGCTGCTATGGCGCGCCCGGCGCCAACCGGGGCTCCACCCTCAGCGCCCCTGGCGCTGGGCTGAAGCCGTCTTCGCCCTGGGCGTCGCCGCCGCTTACGCCGGGACCGATGAATTTCATCAGTCCTTTTATCCCTCCCGGTATCCTTCGTTTCACGATGTCTGCATCGACACCGTCGGCGCGGCCATCGGGCTCTTGGCGGTCTGGGCCCTGGGCCGCTGGCGCAAGCAATGGTGACCCGGCATGAAACGCCCGCTCCCAGCAGTGGCGTTGCTCTACGTTGCCGGAATTTTGCTGGGCCGCTTCCTCCCCTTGTCGCCCCTCGGCCTGTTCGGGCTTTGCTTTGGCGTCCTGGCGCTGATCCTGGTCCGCGCATCCGCGCGGGCCTCCCTGCTCGGCGCGCTGCTGGTCCTGCTGGGTTGGACCAATCTCTGCTGGCGCACGACGGTGCTGTCGCCCGATGACCTCCGCCGGGTGATCGGGGATCGGCCGGCACTGACGACGATCATCGGGACACTGTGTGACTCGCCCTCCCAGCGCGTGCTCGAACGCGCCGGCCGGGAGTCCTGGCGGTCGCTGGCAAAGGTGGACGTGCGCGCAGTCCGCGAGAAAACCGGGTGGCAACCCGCGTGCGGCCGGGTCCTGGTGAGCACGCCGGGCATCCTCGGCAACCAGGTCTTCGCCGGCCAGACCGTCGTCATCCGCGGCGTCCTGCAACCTCCCAAATCCGCCGTCGCCGAGGGCCTCTTCGATTATCGCCATTACCTGGCGTGGCAAGGTATTTATCACGAGCTGCGGGCCGAGAGCACCAACGATTGGCGTGTGATCATCGGCCGCGACCGCCCCTTCTACGACCGCTTCCGCGCCTGGGCGCAGACCGTCCTGGCGCGCGGTCTGCCCGTCGAAGACGAATCGCTTCGCTTGCTCTGGGCAATGACGCTGGGCTGGACGACCGCGCTCACGGGCGAGGTGTCCCAGCCGTTCATGTGCACCGGCACGATGCACATCTTCGCCATCAGCGGCCTGCACATCGCCTTGATCGCCGGTATGCTCGTCAATGTGCTGCGGCTGGTGCGCGTGTCCCGCGGGGCCTGCGGCCTGCTGGTCGTCCCGTTCATCTGGTTCTACACCGGCGCGACCGGCTGGCAGCCCTCGGCGATCCGCTCGACCATCATGATGACGGTGATCATCGCCGGCTGGGCCCTCAAACGCCCCAGCGACCTGCTCAATTCCCTCGCCGCCGCCGGGCTGATCATCCTGCTCTGGCAACCCCAGCAATTGTTCCAGGCCAGCTTCCAACTCTCCTTCTTCGTGGTCCTGAGCATGGCATTGCTCCTCCCGCCCTTCGAAAGCCTCCTCTGCCGCTGCCTGCGCCCCGACCCCCTGCTGCCACCGGAACTGCGCCCGCGCTGGCAACGCTGGCTCGAACCGCCCGTCCGCCTCCTGGCCGCCAGCTTCGCCACCTCGCTGGCGGCGTGGATCGGATCGCTCCCCTTGATCGCCTATTACTTTCACCTCGTCACGCCCATCAGCCTGGCCGCCAACCTCGTGATCGTCCCCTTGAGCAGCCTGGCGCTGATGTGCAACCTGGCCAGCCTGTTTTGCGGCAACTGGCTTCCCGGCTTGACCGTGTTGTTCAACCATAGCGCCTGGTTCTGGATGCAGAGCATGATCCGCCTCTGCGAATGGGCCGCAGCCCTGCCCTTCGCCTATTTCTACACGCGCACCCCCGGGCTCCTCGCATTCCTTGCTTACTACGTGCTCGCCTTGATGATCCTGGCCCGCGCCGCCGTCCCGCCGCGCCTCCGCCCGTGGGCTTGGAGCGGCACCGGCGCCCTCCTCCTCGCCGCCGCGCTCGCCTGGCACCATGACTTCACCACACCCCGCTTAACCGTGCTCGCCGTGAACAGCGCCGACGTCGCTTTCTTCGACGCCCCCCGGCTCGAACCGGACCTGCTCGTCAACTGCGGGAACGACCTCGCCGTCGATCTGGTCGTCAAACCCTTCTTGCGCGCCCAGGGCCTCAACCGCCTGGACGACCTGCTGCTGACTCACGGGAACTCTCAACAGATCAGCGGCGCGCCGCGGTTGGCCAAAGAGCTGGCGGTCCGCAAAGTCCTGACCAGCTCCGTGCGGTTCCGTTCGCCCGTTTACCGGGAATTCATCCGGGGCCTTCAACGCGAACCGCAACGCTGGCGTCGGCTTAATCGCGGCGACCACTTCGACGGTTGGTCGGTCGAGCATCCGGAGGCGCGGGAACGCCAATCCCTGGCCGAAGATCAGGCCGTCGTGCTCCGCGGCGAGTTTGCCGGCACCCGCGTCCTGCTGCTGTCCGGTCTGGGCCGGGCCGGTCAACGGGCCCTGCGCGCCGGCGTGCCCGATCTGCAGGCCGACCTTGTCGTTGCCGGGGTGCCCGCCAGCGGCGAAACCTTGGACGAGGCATTGCTCGATACCGTCCGACCCCAGGCCATCATCCTCTGCGCCGATCCAGCCGGCGGCCGGCGCCGGGTCGGCGATCAGCTTCGCCACCGGTTGATCCGCCGCGGCGTGCCAGTGTTCTATACCAGCGAATCGGGATCGGTCACCGTCAGTTTCCGGCCGCACCGCTGGGAGGCACGCGCCATGTCGGGTGAAAGCCTCACCGGCACCCCGCGCGGGACTCCTTGAACCTGAAAACGCTTTGTAGCCGGAGCAAGTTTTGGCCCCCTTCGCTTCGCTTGGCTTGGGGCTTCAAGGAATCGAGCCGCTCTTCTTGGTCGGATTGCATTTCTCGCACACCTTGCCGGCCTTGCGGGCCTCGATGCAGCACTTGTGCGCACACGGTTTGCCGGCGGCGATCGCCTTATCGCAACAGGTGGGCTCGGTCTGGCACTTCGGGCAGAGCTTGCCCTGCTTGTGGGCTTCGATGCAGCATTTGTGCGCGCATTCCTTGCCTTTGGCCGCGGCCTTGACGCAGCAGGATGGGTCGGCCATGACCGCCGGGATCCCCACCAGGAAGACCACGCCACACGTCAGCCCGAGGAGTCGTTGACAGAACTTCGTCGCTCTCATTTCGTTGGTTGGTTGATA
>JAGWYX010000391.1 GCA_018969165.1 Verrucomicrobiota bacterium | reverse complement strand
TTGAGCAAGTTAAACGGCCGGGTCGCGATGACGTGGTCCATCGACGTCGTCTCGGTCCGGATGCGCACGTCCTGCACCGGCAGCGCCGACAGGATTGTCCGGATTTCCCGGTGTGTGTAACCTTTGGTGCCGATGCTTTCCATGTGGTGCCAGAGCGCCCAACGCAGGCTTTTCCAGGGGCGGCCTTTGAGCAACGCGTGCTTGACCCAGAGGTTGAACGTCCAGATCGAGCGGCGGTTGTAAAGCATGATCTTGACCTCGCCTCCCGGACGAACGACTCGCACCAGTTCGCCGATCGCCTTCTCGGTGTTCGGCGTATGATGCAGGACACCGAACGAGTAACCGAGGTCGAACTGGTCCGACTCGAATGGGAGATTCTCCGCGTCGCCGACCTTGATCTCCTCCGGGGCCGGCAATCGATACACCGCGATCCGGTGCCGGAGATGGTCCAGGGCTTCCTGGGTCAGATCGATGCCCGAGGTCTTGGCGCCCGCGCGCAACCATTGAATGAAATCCGTGCCGGCGCCAAACCCGACCTCGACGACTCGCTTTCCGTGGTAGCGGGTGAACTGGGCGAAATCATGGATGAACGGTTGGTCGGCATAGCGCCACTGTTCGATTTCCTCGAAGTATTCGCGCGAAAACCGGCTCGACTTGGCCTGATCCGTATCGCAGGCCTGCCGGTTCCAGTAGGACCGCACTTGTTCCTTGAGCGGGATGGATGGCTCGGGATTCACGGGATCACGGAAGGAAGGGTGCATGGAATCACGGAACCACGGAAGGGCGGAAACGCGGGATCGGACAATCGCGGGAGGCCCTCGTTCGTCCTCCCGCCTGCAGACGGTCCCGTGCCGCCGCGGGTTGAGACAACCCGCGCTCCGGCGGAGCTTCAGGGAGAGTGGGACCGCGCATCACGCTCGATCCGCCTCGCTGGTTTCTCCCCTTGGCCCACCCGCCAGCCCCCACGGATCGGCGAGCTTCACCGCCGCGGGCAGCGAGAGTCCTCTGTACTGCGGCCACGGACAACAGATCGCCACGACTTTGATTTCACTGGATCGGCGCAATGCGTTCAGGTCCGGCAACGCCTCGAATTCGAGCAGGGCCGGGCTATTGGCTGGTGTCGCCGCGAAGTCGTGCACGAACACGCGGTGGCCGAGCCGTTTCAAATGCTGCGCCAGGTAAAGCCCGGCGGATTCCTCGACGATGTAGGTGTCCGGTTTGTAGGCCAAGCCCAGGACCGCCACCGCGTCGCCGGGGGCCGCCAGCGCGCGGACGCGTTCCATCAATTGCTGCTTGGTCAATTCGTTGACCCGGTCGGCGGCCGCGGCCAGCGGCGCCTCGAGCCCGACCTGGCTGGCCGCGTAGGCGAGCAGCCGGTTGTCACGCGGGAAACACGGTCCCCCGTAACTGAGGCCGGGCCGCAGGTACTTCGATCCGATCCGCGTGTCGGCGCCGATCGCGCCCAGGATATCCCGAATGTCGGCTCCGGGCAATTGATCGGCGATCAGCCGCAACTGGTTGGTGAAGCTGATCTTCATGGTGATGTAACTATTCACCGAAATCTTCGTCAGTTCCGCGCTCGGGATCGACATCCTGGCCAGGCGCGGCTGGTTGGAATTGTACCGGCGGTAGAGCCCCTCGAGCCGCTCGCCGCTCTCGGGGTCGGATTCCCCGATCAACACCAGGTCCGGTTCGAGCAGGCCTTGAATGACGTTCCCCAGCGCGATGAACTCCGGGTTATAGCACACCCCGAAATCCCGCCCGCAAACCCAGCCGGTCTCCTTCTCGAGCATCGGAATGATCACCTGCTGGACGGCCCCGGGCGTGGTGGTGGAGCTGACGACAAACAGGTGATGCTTCTTGCCGGCCGCCCGCAGCGCCTTGGCCAGCGGATACATCGCCTTGAGGAGGTACTCGTTGGAAAAGCTCCCGTCGGGCAGGCTCGGCGAAGGCGGGATGAAAAAGGTCGCCTGCGTGGCCACCGCCTCGTCTGGATTGACCGTTGCCCGGAGTCGGGGGCGGCCCGCGGCGATGGACTCCGCCAGGCGCGGTTCTTCGACCGGTGGCTGGCCGGCGTTGATCCGCGCGACCTTCTCCGGGTCGATATCGACGCCGAGGACGTCGAAGCCACGCTGGGCAAGCGTGGCGGCGATGCACGACCCGAGTTTGCCCAGGCCGAACACCGACACGGATTGGAGTTGGTTGGTCACAGGGTGGCGAATATGGAGAGGACGCGTTTGCGAGTCAAGCGCTTCGGGTTGGAGGGTGGTGACTCGGATCAGTGGCTCAGCGACGAGGCCCAGGGGCTAAACAGCCCTCTGGATCCGGAGAAAAAATCCAAACTCCTCGCTGGCCACGTGGGGCGAGCTGAGGTACGGTGGGCTTCTCGATGATGTCGTTGCCGAAGCCTGAAGTGATATTGACGCACGAGAGTGATCTGGACGGTCTGGTGTCCGGGTTGCTGCTCCAGCGCCTGGCGCGGAAATTGTTCGACCGCGAGGTGCCGTTGGAGGCTTATCATTATCAGGGCTGGCAGCGCCGGGTGCCCCGCGAGGAGGCGGCGTGGGTCTGCGACCTGTGCTTCGAAACGCGCCTGGACCGGCCCAACTGGGCGATCATCGACCATCACCCGACTGAGGCGCAGCCGAAATACGCCACCCTCATCCACGACCTGGGCAAGTCGGCGAGCCTGCTTTGCTACGAACAATGCCGCGCGCACGGCATCCAGTCGCCGAGCCTGGATCGGTTGGTCCACCTGACGAACGTGGGCGACCTGTTTCTGGAGGGGGACCCGGACTTTACCCTGGCCAACGATTACGCCAACCTGGTCAAGAGCTACCAGTTCTGGAATTTATGCGCCCTGTTGGACGGGGACCTGGACAAACTGCTGGATCATCCCCTGCTGGAGGTGATGGCGGTCAAACGGCGCGTCGAGGACCCGATCGGGTTGGCCTGGAGCAAGGCGAACATCGAGCCGATCTCGCCGACGGTCGGCCTGGTCAAAACCGTGCTGGGGAACAACAACCTCATTGTCCACCAGTTGCTCGAGCAGCGGGCGACGCCCTTTTCGATCCTGATCACGATGTTCCGCCGTGGGAACGGCCCGGTGGTGGTCAGCCTGCGCAGCCGCAACGGCGAGGCGATCAAGGTCGCCGAGAAACTGCAGGGCGGAGGCCACCCCAATGCCTGTGGCGCCACGTTGCCGCGTTCGGTCCAAACCATCGGTGACGCCGCCGATTATTTGCGCAAGGTGTTGTCCCCGGCGGAAACCGCGCCGTTGAATAGTCTGGAGAGCTTGTTCGATTCCTTGGCCCTGGCCGGTAAGCCGCCCAAGGGTTAGCCGGGCGCGCCTCAAGTCGCGCACGCCCTCATAATCCCCGGATTTCCCAACCCTGACGATAGGTGCGGCGGACGAATCGGTTGGCCTCGGCCTGGTTGGTGAACCGCAGGTCGGCGGCGTGCCACTCGAGGGTGGTTTGCGGAAAATGCGTCGCCACGCTGCCGAGTAACACGGCCTCGGTCAGGGGCCCGGCATAGTCGAAACCGGCGGAGGTCTTGCCGTTGCCGCGGCAGGCCTCGACGAATTGGATCCAGTGGCTTTGGGACCGCGCGGGCGGCATTGGGTGACCTTCGAATTTGGCGATCGGATAGAGCTGCGGGCGGGCGATGTGGGGCAGCAGCAGCAGGCCGTCGGTGCCGATGAACAGCGACCCTTGTCCGGGGACCGGATCGCCTTCGAGCAAGGTCTTCAAGTTCGGCGGCCGCTGGTCGCCATCGTACCAGTGCACGTGGATGGTCTGGCCTTCGGTGTAAGGGGTGCCGGGGAACACGTAGTGGATCACGGCGTCGGTGGCCCAATTGTAAGCGTTGGGCGCCGGACCTTCGGACCGGACGGAGACCGGCGCGGTCAAGGCCAGGGCGTCGAAGACCGGATCGAAAATGTGGCACCCCATGTCCCCGAAAGTCCCGGTCCCGAAATCGAGCCGCTTGCGCCAGTTGGTCGGATGATAGTAGCCCTCTCCGATAAACGGGCGCTGCGCCGCCGTCCCGAGCCACCAATCCCAGTTGAACCCGGCCGGGATCGGATCGGACCGGTCCGGCCGCGGGTTGGCGTCGCCCCATTTCTTCTCGCTCCAACTGTGGACCTCCCGGACCTTGCCAATCGTCAATTCGCGAATCAGCCGCACGGCCAGGCGGTATTCGGATTCGGAATGGATTTGGATGCCCATCTGGGTGACCACGCCTTTTTCGCGCGCGAACCGGGTCAGTTGCCGCACCTCGTAGAGGTCGTGGGCCAGGGGTTTTTGGCCATAGACGTTCTTGCCCAGGTCCAGGGCCGACATGCCGATGGCGGCGTGCATGTGGTCGGGCACGGTGACGTTGACCGAGTCGAGGTTCTTCCATTCCTTTTCGAGCAGGACGCGCCAGTCCTGGTAGATCCTGGCCGAGGGAAATTTCTTGCGCACGTCGGCGGTGCGGTTCAGATCGACATCGGCGACGGCGACGAGCCGGACGAACTTGCTTTCGGTGATGGCGTTGATGTCTGACCAGGCCATGCCGGAGGCCCCGCAACTGGCGTGGCGGAGAATGCTGTTGGGCGAGGCCGCCAGCAAATCGCGGGTCACCCACGGAGCGGCCAGACCCGTCAGGCCAAGTTGCTTGAGGAACGACCGGCGGGAGAGCGAGACGTGTGATTTCATAAGTCACTCAGAGGCGCAATGGAATCGGCAGCTTCAAACACGGTCCGCTCCTTATCGCAGACTTCCCACCGCCGGTCAACCTCCGGGGCCGGCGGGCAGTGTCCTAATCTAGGAGCGCGGCTCTATGAGCCGCAGCACAGCGGCTTCAAAATCAAGCCGCTGCGAGTCACAGACTCGCGCTCCAACCGCAAAT
>JAGWYX010000390.1 GCA_018969165.1 Verrucomicrobiota bacterium | reverse complement strand
TGCCGCGGAACAGGCCCAGCAAGCAGGCCGCGCCGTAGCGGACGTTGACGCTCCGGTTGGTCAGGGCTTGGGCCAGCGGCCCGATGGCGTCGGTCCCAAAGAGGACCAGGACGTTGCCGGCGGTGGGCGTGGTGCGGGTGTCGTTGAGCAGTTCGATCATACCGGGGATGACGGGTTTGGCCGCCGGGCCGAGGATGCGGCAGGCGCGATAGGCGCGCCGACAGCGGTCGTGGGCCGAAGTGAAGTGGAGGTGGAGGAGGTGCTGTTTGCGGCTCAGTTCCATCAGGCGCAGTTTGAGGCGGCTGTCGCGGGCGCGGAACCACTCCATCAGCACCGGAATGGCGTTGGTCCCGATCTGGCGGATGGCTTCGTGGGCGTGGGCGCGGACTTCCTTGGGTTGATCGGGATCCAGGTCCGCCAGCCACTGGCTGAGCGGACGGCCCTGATAAACGGGTTCGCGCGGTAACAGGGCCTCGACCAGACAAGCGGTCAGCAAAATCAGCGCTGGAATCCCCAGCGTAATGCAGCAACGCGCCTTCATCTGCAAGCAGTCCGAAATTCCCGACGCCGGAGCGCGGGGACGATCCCTTCGCACTGGTGTCCGGGGTCGTCTGTTCGGGAATATAGCGTCGGCCAATCGTTTCGACAAACGGAAACGTGCGGAGCCAAAGCGGCGAAAATCAACTCGGCGCAGGACTGCAGCGGGTCGCAAGGCGCCTTCGGGCCCACGGCCGCTAACCGCTGGTCTCCAGGCCGAAGACTTTGCCGCGACGCTCCCTTCCCAAGGCGACGACCACCACGCCGAGCGCCAGGACGGTGAGCGCGGTCACCGCCATCGCATTGGCATAATTCATCGTCCGCGCGAACACGGCCTCGAGGTAGGCGACGCTGCCGGCGAGCAATACCCCGCATTGGTAGGCGAAGCCGGGCAGGAATCCCCGCACCGAGTCCGGGGACAATTCGGTGATATGGGCGGGCACGATGCCCCAGGCCCCTTGCACCATGAACTGCATCAGAAACGCCCCGAGCACCAGCCACAGCAGGCTCGGCGCGTAAGCCCATAACGGAATCACCACAATGGCCAACGACAAGGCCGCGATCATCCCGCAGCGGCGACCCAAGCGGTCCGAGATCAGTCCGAAGCAGACCCCGCCGATCAACGCCCCGAGATTGTAGATCACGGCGATCACCGCCACCCGCTGCGGCGAGAACCCGCGTTGTTCCTTCAGGAACGTGGGATACATGTCCTGGGTGCCGTGCGAGGTGAAGTTCATCATCGTCATCAGGGCCGTGAGGTAAAGAAACAGTTTCCAATGCGAGAGGATCGCCCGCCCCAGCCCGCGCCAATCGGAGTGCCGGGTCTTTTGCCAAACAGCCGATTCCTTGACCTTGAACCGCACGAACAACGCCAGCAACGCCGGCAGGCCCCCCAGCAGAAACATCGGCCGCCAGCCCCAGCGCGGGAACACGACGAAATAACAGCAGGCAGCCAGCAGGTAGCCAACGGCGTAGCCCTCCTGCAACAGCCCGGACAGGACGCCGCGCCACCGTGGCGGGACCTTCTCCATGGCCAGCGAGGCGCCGACCCCCCACTCCCCGCCCATCCCGATGCCGAACAGGGCCCGCAGGACCAGGAAGGTGGTGTAATCGGGCGCCAGGCCCGACCATACCTCGATCACCGAATAAAAGACCAGGTCGAGCATCAGTGGCAAGCGGCGCCCGTAACGGTCGGCCATCAACCCGAAGACCAACGCCCCGACGGGCCGGAAAGCCAGGGTCACTGAGATGGTCAACGCCACGGCGGGAATATCGGTGTGAAACTCTTCGGCGACGCTCGGGATGACGAACACCAGCACAAAGAAATCGAAGGCGTCGAGTGTCCAGCCCAAAAAACTGGCCGTCAACGCATAGAGGTAATCACGGCGGTCGGTGGACGCGGTCGAGTGCGGAGGCGGGTTCATCGGGAGTGCCACGGGGGTCGAGGAGGTATGCTAAACCTGACGCGCCGGCTCACGCATGTTTAATTATCGAAACGGGCACGCGGTGACGAGCAAAAAGGACGATTGCTTTTCGCGAGCCGCCTTGGAATGGTCCTGGGCATGAATCCTGACCGGGAGGCAATATGCGAACCATCGAGATGAATCGACGCCAGTTTTTGAAAACCGCCGCCGCGGCGGGTGCGACTGCCGCGCTCGACCTCCGGCCGGTCGGCGCGGCGGAAATCCCCTTGTCGCCCGCCAGCGCCCGGCGCCTGCCGCGCTGGCGCGGGTTCAACCTGACCGAGAAGTTCAACGGCGATCGCCCGCAGCCGTTTCGCGAGGCGGATTTTGAGTGGATGGCCGGCTGGGGCTTCAACTTCGCGCGTCTGCCGATGTCCTACCGCTGCTGGGCGGACGTGAACGACTGGCTGAAGCTACGCGAGTCGGCGCTCAGGGAGGTCGATCAGGCCGTCGAGTTCGGCCGCCAATACGGCATTCATGTGAATCTGAATCTGCACCGCGCGCCGGGCTATTGCGTGAACCCGCCGAAGGAACCGCTGGATTTGTGGTCCGACGCAAAGGCGCTCGACGCCTGCGCCTTTCATTGGGCGCACCTGGCGCGGCGCTACCGCGGCCTGCCGAACACGCGCGTCAGTTTCGATTTGCTCAACGAGCCGGGCGACTTGCCCGAGGCGACCTACGCGCGCGTCGTCCGGCGGCTGGTGGAAGCGATCCGCGGCGAAGACCCGGAACGGCTCGTCATCGCCGACGGCTTGCGCTGGGGCACCCGGCCGGTGCCGAGCCTGGCCGGCCTGGGGATCGCCCAAAGCACCCGCGGTTATGACCCGACGCGGATCAGCCATTACCGGGCCTCGTGGATGCGCGGCTCGGACACGTGGCCGGAGCCGACCTGGCCACTGACCATCAAGTCAAACGATGTCTGGGACAAGGCGCGGCTGCGCAAGGAACGGATCGAGCCGTGGCAGGCGCTGGAACGCCTCGGGGTCGGCGTGCACGTCGGCGAGTGGGGCGCGTTCCGCTTCACGCCGCACACGGTCGTCCTGGCCTGGATGCGGGATTACCTGGCCTTGTGGCGGGAGGCCGGCTGGGGCTGGTCGCTCTGGAATTTGCGGGGCGGGTTCGGGATGCTCGACAGCGAGCGGGCGGATGTAAGCTACGAGGATTTTCACGGGCACAAGCTGGACCGCGGGATGCTGGAGTTGTTGCGGGTGGGCTAGGGGTTGGAAATTAAAAAAATGTAACTTTCGCGAAAGGTTCTAGCAACGGGCTGCGGGCGACATTGGGGGCAGTAAACGGGCCGTGGCACCTGTAACTGCGTCCCTGGCATTCGAACCGATGAACGTGAGATGAGTGATATGAAAACAACCTTGCAGAAACTCTTTGGACTCGGGTTGATCCTGGCCGGCATCAGCACCCTGGTCTGGGTCGCCACGGGTCGGAGCCTCGACTGGTCGCTCCTGGCCCAGAAAACGGCGCACGCGGCTCCGCCGGTCGTGGTCAGCGAGGCCCCGGTGACACGCGACGTGCGGCTGGGGACCAGCTTTGCGCCGATCGTCAAACGCGTGGCCCCCAGCGTGGTCTATGTCTATTCGACCAAGACGGTGCGCAATCCCTATCCGCAAATGATGCCGTTCTTCAACGACCCGTTCTTCCAGCAGTTCTTCGGCAACCGGTTTGGTCCCCGGCGCCAGCCGCGGACCTACAAGGAGCAGAGCCTGGGCTCGGGCGTCATCGTGACGCGCGACGGCTACATCCTGACCAATAACCACGTGGTGGACGGCGCCGATGACATCAAGGTGATGCTGCCGGCGGGCAAACGCCAGTTCACCGCCAAGGTCGTCGGCCGCGACCAGAAGACCGACATCGCGGTGCTCAAGGTCGAGGCGGCGGACCTGCCTTACCTGGTGCTGGGCGACAGCGACAAACTGGAGGTGGGCGATGTGGTCCTGGCGATCGGCAACCCTTTCGGGATCGGCCAAACCGTGACGATGGGGATCATCAGCGCCCTGGGCCGCGGCAACATGGACATCGAGGACTACGAGGACTTTATTCAAACCGACGCGGCCATTAACCCCGGCAACTCGGGCGGCGCGCTGGTGGATGTGGATGGCCGCCTGATCGGGATCAACACCGCCATCCTCAGCCGCAGCGGCGGCAACCAGGGCGTCGGCTTCGCCATCCCGATCAACCTCGCCCGGAACGTCATGAACCAGATTATCAAAACCGGCCATGTCGAGCGTGGCTTCCTGGGCGTCCGCATCCAGGATCTCGATCCGGGTCTGGCCAAGGAATTCAAGGTCCCCTCCGGACAGGGCGCGTTGATCGGCCAGGTCGATGAAAACACCGCCGCCGCCACCGCCGGTCTCAAGCCGGGTGACGTGGTGATCGAGCTGAACAACAAGCCCGTCCAGGACAGCCGCCACCTCAAGTTGATGGTCGGCGAAATGGCCCCCGGCACGCAGGCGACCCTCAAGGTCATTCGCGATGGCAAAGAAAAGACGGTCACCGTCACCTTGAAGGATATGCCCGGACAACAACTGACCTCGAACAAGAGCGATGGCGATGACAACGCAGACACCGGCGCCTTGAACGGCGTGACTGTCGGCGACATCGACAGCGCCGCCCGCGGCCAGTTCAACATTCCGGCAGACGTCCGGGGCGCGCTGATCACCAACGTGGACGAGAACTCCGCTTCCTACGATGCCGGGCTGCGCGCCGGCGATGTCATCGAGGAAATCAACCGCCGCCCCGTGCGCAACGGCGACGAAGCGGTCCAGATCAGCAAACAGATCCGCACCAAGCTGGTGCTGGTCCGGCTCTGGAGCCAGGGCGCCAGCCATTATGTCACCGTGGACGAAAGCAAGACGCGGTAATCGCAAGCCGCCGGTCGTGCCGCGGTAAACACGTCGGTTTCCGGCCGGGCCGATT
>JAGWYX010000389.1 GCA_018969165.1 Verrucomicrobiota bacterium | reverse complement strand
CTTCGGGCTCGATCCCGCGGCGCTGCGCGGCGTCAAGTTCGTTCCGCTGCGGGTCCACAACGGCGACGACGCCAGTTGCCTGAACTTGAACCGGGCCCAGGCGCCGCGCCTGCTCGGGGTGGACCCCGAGCAACTGGCGGCGCGCGGTGCGTTCACCTTCGCCGAGGTCGTCAAGGGCGCGCCCAGCGAGAATCCGTGGCGGCTGTTGAACCAGAAGACTGATGACGGCTCCGTGCCGGCGATCGGCGACGCGGCTTCGATCCAGTGGGCCCTGGGCAAAAGCGTGGGTGATACCCTCGATTACACCGACGAACGTGGGCACAAGTTCAAGCTGCGGCTGGTCGGCGCGGTGGCCAACTCGATTCTCCAGGGCAGCCTGCTGATCGCCGAAAACCAGTTCGTGGTCAGGTTCCCATCCGAGAGCGGCTACCGGATGTTCCTGATCGACGCGCCGGCGACCGCGGTGTCGAGAATCTCGGAAACTTTGGCGCGCGGGATGGAGGATCAAGGGCTGGAGCTGACGCCGACGCCGCGGCGGCTCGCCGAGTTCGACGCGGTCGAAAACACGTATCTCTCGACGTTCCAGGTGCTGGGCGGGCTGGGGCTGCTGCTGGGCAGCGTCGGGCTGGGCGTGGTGGTGCTGCGCAACGTGCTCGAGCGCCGCGGCGAGCTGGCGTTGCTGCGCGCGGTCGGATTCCAGTCCCGGGCGCTGCGCCGGCTGGTGCTGAGCGAACATGGCGCGCTGCTGCTCGCCGGTCTGGGGGTCGGCGTCGTGGCCGCGCTGGTGGCCGTGGCACCGTCCCTGTTGTCGCCCGGCGCCCAGGTGCCCTACCTCTCGCTGGCGCTCACGCTGGTTGCCGTGCTTCTGGGTGGTGCCGCATGGACCTTGCTGGCGACGTGGCTTGCTCTCCGGGGAGATCTCCTGGACGCGCTGCGCAACGAATGACCCGAGTGTTCACGCAGGGCAACACCTTTCCCGGCTGCCGGTGATCGCGGCTCCCAGCCGCCCGGGCCGATGCCTAGGCCACCGGGCTGGGAAGCCGCGCGGATAGACAGGCGGGAGGCCCGCCCTACACGTCGCAGGCAGCGCCGCGAACTGCTTCGTCCGATTCCATGCGCGCTCGCGACCGCGGGCTCCATCCACCTGGCAGCGGTGGACGCGGGTCCGCTCACACCTTCAGCCGCAGCAGCAACTCCTGGGTCAGGACCTCGTAAGCCGCGGCGCCGGCGCTGTACTTGTCGTAAGCAATAATCGGTTGCCCGTGGCTGGGGGCTTCGGCCAACCGGGTCGTGCGCGGGATCACCGTCTCGAACACCAGCTCGCCAAAATGCCGGCGGACCTCGTCCACGACCTGCTGGGCCAGCCGGGTGCGGCCGTCGTACATCGTCATCACCACGCCGAGCAACGCCAGGCGCGGGTTGGCGCCGGTCTGGCGCAGTTGGTTGACCAGCCGGTGGAGCATCGAGATGCCTTCGAGCGAGTAATACTCGCACTGGAGCGGTACCAGCAGCCACTCCGCCGCCGCAAACGAGTTCAACGTCAGAATCCCCAGCGACGGCGGGCAATCGATCAGGATCACGTCGAACCGGCCGGCCTCGCGCACCGGCGCCAGGGCCTGGCTGAAGCGCTGCAGATGGTTCTCGGTCCGAGCCAGCTCGACCTCGACGCCGCACAGGTCCAATTCGCTGGGGATCATCTCGAGCCGCTCGAAGGCGGTGGGCCGAACTTTGTCCAGTAACGGTCCGTCGCCGAGCAGCGAGCGATAGGCACTGGCGCCGGGAGATTTTTCCAGGCCGAGCCCGCTGGTCGCGTTGGCCTGCGGATCGATGTCGATCAACAGCACGCGCCGGCCGGCGACCGCCAGGCAGGCCGCCAGGTTGACGGCGGTGGTGGTTTTCCCGACGCCGCCCTTCTGGTTGGCGACGGCAATGACGCTGGTTGGCACGTAGCTGATTTAAGGAAACTGGTGCGTCAAGCGCAAGGTTTTCACATCAAACGTCCTGACCGGTGGCGCGCTGCTGCCGGGTTTCCGCTGCCGGTTGCGCCGGGTTTTTGACGCCGGCTGAGCGGAGCCGGCCGTCGCGGCCAGGGGCGCCCGGCGGTCGGGCACCGACCCGCACGCGGAGGAGGCGTCCCGTTCGCGGGCCATACCGGTCCTCCGCGCCTTGCCCTCAGGTCCGGTTCTGTTAGGGTGAATCCATGAGTTTTGTGGCCGAGTTCAACTCCCTGCCCCTCGACGTGCTGCTGCGCCGCTCGAGTGCGGCAACCCCGGCGGACGTTCAGGCCAGCCTCGAGCGGTCGAGCCTGGCGTTGCCGGACTTTGCCAACTTGCTTTCGCCCGCCGCGAGTGAGCGGCTCGAATCGCTGGGCCGCCGCTCGCAAGCGCTGACCCGGCAGCGGTTTGGCAAGGTCATTCGGCTCTTCGCCCCGCTCTACCTGTCCAACGAGTGCATCAACAACTGCAAATACTGCGGGTTCTCGCGCGACAACCCGATCCTGCGCGTGACGCTCGCGCTGGACGAGGTGCAACGCGAGGCGCAGGCGCTCAAGGAACAGGGTTTTCGCAACCTCCTCCTGGTGGCCGGCGAACACCCCAAGTTCGTCTCCAACGGTTACCTGACCGCCTGCGTCCGGGCGCTGCACGCCGAGTTCCCGAGTGTGTCACTGGAAGTCGGTCCGATGGAGACGGGGGATTACCGGCCGATCGTGCAAGCCGGCGCGGATGGCCTGGTGGTTTACCAGGAAACTTACGACCCGGCTGTCTATGCCGACCTCCACACCGCCGGGCCCAAACGCAATTTCGCCTGGCGCATGGAAACGCCCGAACGCGCCTACGCGGCCGGGTTCCGCCGGCTGGGCATCGGCGCGTTGTATGGCCTGGGCGACTGGCGGCGCGAGGCCTTGTGCGTCGCCGCCCACGCCCGCTACCTGCTGCGCAATTGCTGGAAGGCGCAACTGACGATCTCGCTGCCACGGTTGCGCCCCTGCGCCGGCGAGTTCGCGCCATTGACGCACATGACCGACCGGGAATTAGTGCAATTGGTCTGCGCCTTCCGCCTGGCGTTTCCCGACGTCGGCCTGGTGCTTTCGACGCGCGAGACCCCCAACCTGCGCGACGGGCTGATGCCGCTGGGCATCACCCTCATGAGCGCCGGCAGTCACACCGAACCCGGTGGTTACACCGGCGCCGGCCGGAATCACCTGCACCGCACCGAGCGCGGCCGCATCGTCGAGCTGAGCGCCAGCGCCAGCGAATGGGCCGCTCCGGAGTCAGACGCGGTCGCGGCGACCGGCCAGTTTGCCATCGCCGACGAACGTTCCGCCGGGGCGGTGGCCGACTGCATCCGGCGGCTCGGCTACGAGCCGGTCTGGAAGGATTGGGACGCGGCCCTGGGCGGTTGACCCATCCACGAACCGCCGCTCGCCGGCCGCCACCCGTGACCCCCTCCACCGTCATCGCCAACGGCCGCGAGACGCCGGTCAAACTCCCCTGCACGCTCGAGCAATTCCTCGTCGCGCAGCAACTCCTGCCCCGCAGCGTCGTCGTCGAGCACAACGGCCAGGCGGTCGCCCCCTCGGAGTTCAAACACCGCCCGCTCGCCGCCGGCGACCGGCTCGAGATCGTTCGCATCGTCGCCGGGGGCTGACGCGGCGGGGCCGCCGTGAGATTCCTCGGCGCCGGGACCGCGGGAGGTTTGACAAGCCGGCCCGGCGGGTATAGACGATCAGCCATAACCGTCAACCGACCTGGCGCGGCGCGGCTGCCGCGGCCGGGCCGCCTATTGGAGCCCGTTTATGGAACAATATATCGAGCGCGTGGTGGACCTGATCGACCCGGCAACCAACCGGATTTACAACCTCACCGTCGCGGAGGCGCGGGCGCGCGTCCAGTCCGGCTCGCCTGCCGCCGTTCGCGAGATCGACGGTTCGTTCGCCCTGCTGGCGCGCGAAGGCAAGACCGTGCGCATGGCCCGGTCGCTGGACCGGCCGATGCGCTATTTCCTGGCCAAACGTCACGCCGGCCCCGCCCTGATCGTCGCCGACCGGATCGACGCGATCTACCGCCAGCTCCAGGCCGAGGGCTTGGACCACCAGTTCCACCCCAGCTACACCCGCATGGTGCCGGCCCATCACGTGGTGGAAATTCAACTCGTTGGTTGCCCGGATCCGGACCCGACCTACACCCGGTTCTTCACGCCGCAACGCAACGCCTGCTCGACTGACCTGGCGGAAATTGGCACCGCCTACGTCTCCGCCCTCGCGGACGAGGTGGGCAAATGGCTGCGCCGCTTGCCGGAGCGCGAACCGATCGGGGTCTGTTTCTCGGGCGGCATCGACAGTGGCGCGGTGTTCCTGGTGACCTACCACGTGCTGCGCAAACTCGGTTTGAACCTCAGCCGGCTGAAAGCCTTCACCCTCGCCTTTGACCAGGGGCCGGACCTCGACCAGGCGCGCCGGTTCCTCGAACCGCTGGGCCTCGGCCTGTTTCTCGAACCGGTCGAGGCGGATTTGGCGAGCCTGGACGTCGCCGAGACCATCCGCGTGCTGGAGGATTACAAGCCGCTCGATGTCGAATGCGCCGCGATGGGCCTGGCCCTGTGTCGCGGCATCCGGCGGCGTTACCCGGACTGGAAGTATCTGCTCGACGGCGACGGGGGCGATGAGAACCTGAAAGATTACCCGGTCGAGGAGAACCCGGAGCTGACGATTCGCAGCGTGGTCAACAACCTGATGCTCTACCAGGAAGGTTGGGGCGTCGGCCGGATCAAGCATTCCCTGACTTACAGCGGTGGCTTGAGCCGCTCTTACACCCGCACCTACGCCCCGGCGCGACATTTCCAGTTCGAGGGCCTCAGCCCCTTTACCCACCCGAACGTGCTCCAAGTCGCCGAAGGCATCCCGTTCGACGCGCTGACCGGGGGCTCGCT
>JAGWYX010000388.1 GCA_018969165.1 Verrucomicrobiota bacterium | reverse complement strand
GGGACAACCGTCGTGTCGGCGGGCCCCGCGTAGGTGGCTTCGGCGAAGAGGCGACCGCCGGCGTACTGCCAGGTGTTGTCGATCACGAAGCAATCGCCTGGCACCTCGACGCCCGGCAACGAGACGCCGGTGTAGAACTCGCCCTTCAAGGCGTGCAAACCCTTGAGCAGCTTCTCCCAGGAAGTGCCAACGGGCAGCTCGCGCCAGTTGCCATCCTTGTCCCGTACCAGCATTGACTTCACCGGGTCTCCGACGTTGAAGACCATGCGGATTCTCGCGTCCACCGGGAATTTTGGCGCCTTCGGCTCGCGACATTTGTCGGCGTTGCCGTCGCCTGTGTCTTCCGGATAGACCGGGTCCACTTTGAGGAAAAAAGTCTGCAGGCTGCCACGGCTGATGACTGGGCGCATCCTATCGCCGTTGCGCGTGATGTACTCCCAACTGACCATGTCCACGTTGGTCTGGTAACCCCGCTGGAGCGAAGGCGCGACCGAACCGGTGAAGTACACCGGATCCACCTCGACGGGGCAGCGGCCGGACCGAACCTGCTCAACGAACTGGCCACCCTCGGCGGTAATGACATCGATGACGGATTGCGCCTCGAGTTCGAAGCGCCAGATGCGGGAAAAGCGGTCCAGCACCGCCTCGGTGCTCAGATAGCTCGGTAGCAGTTGCTCGAGCCCCTGGAGCTGCGCCGCGCGCGCATAGTCGAAGAGATTCAACGCGATCCAGGCGTCGGTCTCTTGGACCGCGCGGACGTGCGTCTTCACGATGGCGTTGGCGTAGCCTCGAGCCATCATCAGCGGCGCCTTTTCAAGGGCCCGCTGGAGCGTCAGCAGCACCAATTGATTCGGGGTGTAGCCGCCGGTGGGCGGATGCTGCTCGAGGTCGGCCGCCGCCGTGTGCGCCCCCAGCAGTTCCATAGCCCGTTCCCAGGCCAGGTATTCGCGAACGGCATAATCCAACACCGTTTCGTCCGTCTGGGCCTGCTTCAGCCCGGGCCACACCGACCAGTCAAGCCACTGCTTCAGGTACGGAGCGGCGTCCTCCGCCAGCGTCGAGCTCCCTCCATTGCAAGCCACCGTGCGAAGGTAAGCCGCCAATAATTGTTCACCGACGTACTCGAGGGGACAGGGTGGATTGTGATAATTATATTGATTGGCCTGCTCGCAGGTGGCTTTCGAGCCGCCGGCGCCGCTGAAATGCAGGATGGGAAACACCACCGTGTTACTCCGGATGAGCGCGACACACAGGTGCGGGTTCTTCCCGCCTGGATCGTAAGCCAGCGGGGTATAGTCCGCGGGAATCCCACCAGGAAAAGTCACGGTGAGCGTCGCGGCCTGGGCCAAACCCAGCCCGCCCGGCCTGAATTCCACCCCGCCGTAGTATCCCTCCGGAAACGGCGAGTTCCCCAACTCCGGCACAAACTGCATCTGGACGGCCACCTCGTGCAGGGCGGCGTTCGTGGGCAAATCGAGCCGATAAATTTCCCCTCGGCCGTTCGTCAAGGAGAGGGAAAGACTGTTGGTCCCGGTCAGCACCCCGCTCACCACGAGGTTCGTGTCCCCTACCGGTACCACCGCGGTCGTCGGATTCGGGGGCGGCGCCGCCTGCCCCCAGCGCGCCCGAAAGAAGCCCGCATGGGTCGCCAAGGCGTTCCAACTCAGCCCGCCGTTCGTGGGATAATCGGCCGCCAACACCTGGACCCAGTCCACACAATTGCTCGAGTATTCCACCGCCACCGGGTCGCCCGGCTGGGCATTGAGCGTCAGAGCCGCCACGCCGGCCAGGGTCGGGTTGAAGCCGGTGATTTTGAGGGCCTGGTCCGACACCGCCGAAACCGGGAGCGAGAACGTGCGCTGTTGCGATTGCCCGGAACCATCGGACAAGCGCACCGTGAACGAGTAATCGCCCGCTTGGCCGGGCTGGCCCGCGATCAATCCGTGCGCGCCGTCCAATGCGAGCCCGGGCGGCAGGCCACCCGCGACGACGTCCCACGTATAGGGCGGCGCGCCGCCGGCGGAGGCCAGTTCGGCCAGATAGGGCCAGTCACCCGCCACCGAGTTAAGGTTGGTGGACAGGATGCTCAGGGCCGGCACCGTGCCGGCCACCAACATGGAAAACTCCTTCTCGCTCACGCCCGCCTGCGAGTCGGTCACACGCACACTCACGGGAAACGTGCCCGTGCTCAGCGGCAAACCCCGCAGCGAACCGTCGGTCGCCAAGGTAATCCCCGGCGGCAGCGCGCCGCTGATGAGCGTCCAGGTGTAGGGCCGGGTTCCACCCGACGCCGCCAGTTGCGCCTCGTAGTTCTCGGCGACAGTTGCGTCGGGCAGGTTGGTCGTGAGGACCTCCAGGTCGGGAATGGGCAAGGGAACGGTTTGCCCCATCGCAAAACGCGTTTCGACAAACCGCCCCGCCAGGGCCTCGGCCCCGCCAAGGGTGTTCGTGGTGTCGCTGTCCACATGGATGAACCGCAAGCAGCCGATCATCTCGATGCCGAAGGGCAAGGTGTGAGCGCCGATGAAAATCCGGTTGGTCGTTCCCGGGAGCGGAGGGTCGAACAACGGGTCGGGAGTCCGCCAGAATTCGTAACCGCTCGAGGACATCACGACGAGTTCAACCCGGTCTGCGTCGGTCGCGTCCGCCGGCGGGGTCCAGGTCAGCAGGGTATCGTTTTCGAATGTGTTCGTGCGAAGTGCCATCGGGTCCAGGACCGAGAGTGGACTGGGCCACGCGCCAACGGTGATCGCCTGCTCAGTCTCCTGAATGCCGGCCATCAGACCACTAACCATCCAATGATAGCCGCCGTTCGGCCAGGCGGCGGTCAGATCGACTTCCGCCGGATACTCGGCTGACCAGGCCCAAACCAACTGCGTGCTGTCTGCCTGAAGCGATTGAAGAGTCTGACCGGGGGCTTGCACACTTGCCGCCGTGATGCGCCCGGCTGAACGGCTGCGCAGCAGAGCCTCGGCGCGATAGGCATTGCTGCTGAGCAAGGCCGGCGGGTGCGTGCCTTCCTGGGTGAAAATCCAGCCGGTGAGAAACCGGTACGACGACACCTCGCCCGTGGTCGTGCCGATGACTTGCAAGGCCCCCAATGTCCCGGCGAACTGGCCAGTCCGCGTCGCGCCGTTTCCGGAGGACCGATAGCAAGCCACTTTCACGTAGTACATGCCATTGGTCGCAAGGTATTCACCGGGGATGGTGAACGAATTGGCGGTGCCGGTCAGGGCGTTGGTCTGGCCGGGGAAACTACTTTGGAAATAGCGCACGAAGCCGGACGTATCCTGAAGAAGGACGACAAACGTGTCGGTGGGCAATGTGCCCACGCCCGGCTGCCAGGCCACCGGCAAGGGTTGACCGGCCGGCCATTGACTCCAGGAGGCCGTGTCTTGCAGGGTCGGCGCCGGGGGATAAGCCGCGCTTGCCAGGGTCAGCGTGTTCGTGCGCGCGCCGCCCGCCGCGAGTGTCTCAATTATCTGGTAGGTGCCCGGAGGGAAGAGCGCGTCGCGCGACGTGGTGAGGGGAAACCACATTCCAACATACGCGCCGTCGGCGTCGGGCGGGACCGTTTGCAGCGTCTGGAGCGGAGTGCGGACACTGGTTCGGGTCACCTCGCCCGGGGGCACGCCGCGGCTCCAGCATTCCCAGGCAGCGGCCCCGCCGGGGTAGGGCACCAGCAGACTACCCGCCTGGAGAAAGTGGGTGCCGTAGAAGGCGCCATACGCCTCGGCGTGGGCGGCGGGTTCAGGCGCGGCGAACCACGCCGTAAGAACGAAGGAGATCGAGCCAACGAGGAGAGAGGAAGCGACCCCCGAGCGAGCAACAACTCGGCCTACCATTCGCGCATGTTATAATGCGCTCCGCATTTGTCAAGTTGCCTTTTGCTTTGCGCTGGGAACGTCAAGCTTGCCGCTGGCCTCGCACGGACGGTGAGCGTATAATGCGCGTATGACGACCATGACCGCCACCCAGGCCCGCCAGCGCTTGGGCACCATTCTTTCGCGCTGGCGTTTTTGGCAAGCCGCATGGCCACGCCGGGTTGGGCCTGCGTCGCCTGCGCGACCAGGTCTTTGAGTTCCGAATCTCGCGCGGGTGAGTGCCTAGCTCCAGCAAGGGACCGGACACCTTGCTTCCCGGCATTTCTCACAGGCAAACCGCGCCGTCCCGCAGCGCCGCAAAGCTCATCGCCTCCGGCGATGCGGTGACATTGGTCCATTCGGCGGCTGGATGCCAAGCCATCGGCTCGGACAAGACCGGTCGGGTGCTGAGCGACCACCGATCGATCGCGCCATCCGCCGAGCCGGTTCCTTTTCGAGGCACTTCAGGCAAATCGTCTCCAGGTCGACGGGTGCCGCGGGGTTGAATTGCCGTGGCCGCAACGGCTCGCCGTGGGCCACTTGTGGCAGTAAATCCGCCAGCGTCTCGCCCACAAACGGCGGGCGGCCGGTCAGCAGGTGATACAGGATCGCCCCCAGCGCATAGACGTCACTGCGCCGGCCGACTTGCTGCTGCCGTCCGGCGGCTTCAGTGCGGAAGCGGAGCACTTGTTCCCGGGTGGCCAGCGCGCCGCTGGGCAGCACCTTGACCGCGCCCGGCGTCATCTGTAAGGCCCGGCCGACCTCGGCGTAGGTAACCTCGGCCTTGTCGCCGGCCAGGAAGTGGCTCAACCGGTCGAATCGGTCGGTCTTGCCTTCGAGCGCATATTCCTGCTGGAGCAAGCGATGGACCCGTTCGATCAGGCTCACGGCCCAGGCCCGGTCAAACAACTTGTCGGGCGTGCTCAAATCAGCCGCCTCCAACTGATAGCGGCCTTCGGCCGCGGCGCCGTCGAAAGGCAGATGCGTGACAGCGCCGCCCCGCTTGGCGGCGCGGGCGTGCTCGCGTTCATTGATCAGGAACCGTTTGACGGCGCAGAGCAGGAACCA
>JAGWYX010000387.1 GCA_018969165.1 Verrucomicrobiota bacterium | reverse complement strand
CCGGCCGGTTCACACTGAATGAGGCGGGCGTGCGCCGGAGCCGCTCGGCGGGCTACCCCCACACAACGTTGTTAGTGCGAGGTGGGAGAGGGCGGCCGAGATTCCTGCGCGTATGAATCAACCATCCGACTCGGATGCTTTGGCCCTGGTCCGGCACGCGGCGGTGAGCTGGATCGCGGAGGCCTTAAAGCAAAACTTCACGTTGGCCCGCGCCACGGCTCTGGCCAGCGAACGGACCTGGGGCGACAAGACGTACTCAGCCTCCACGCTGGAAGGCTGGTATTACGATTGGCGCCACCAGGGTTTCGGGGCCCTGCACCGTCAACCGCGTAAGGACAAGGGCAGTCGCCGGGCGCTGAGTCCGGAGCAGTGCGAGGCCATTGTCCAGTGGCGCCAGCAATATCCCCAACTCAAGATCAAGGTGCTGGTGCGCCAACTTATTGCGCAGGGCACGCTCTCGGCTGGCACCTTCAGCCTACCCTCGGTGTATCGGCTCTTGGCCGAGCACCAGTTGGACGCCCATTCGCTCCAGCATCAGCCGCCGCCGGCCGGCGGCCCGACCAAGGCCTTCGAGTGCGCCCGGGCCAACCAGTTGTGGATGACCGACATGATGTTCGGCCCCACCCTCAAGCCGGCCGCCGGCCCGGTCCTGCACACGCGCCTGTTCGGCTTCCTGGACGACTGCTCGCGCCTGGTTCCCCACGCCCAGTATTACCCGGGCGAAAAGCTATGCTGGTTTTTGGATTGCTTGCGCCAAGCCCTGGCCCGGCGCGGCTTTCCCGAAAAGCTCTACACCGACCAGGGCAAGATTTTCACCAGCTACCATCTGCAGGTCGTCTGCGCCAACCTGGGCGTGCGTCTCTGCCACGCCAAGCCCTACGCGGCCTGGAGCCGGGGCAAACACGAACGGTGGTTCCGCACCTTGCAGCAGGATTTTGAGGCCCGCCTGGTGATCGACCCCGTCCACAGTCTGGCAGAACTTAACGCCCGGCTCTGGCGCTGGATCGAAGCCGAGTATCATCAGCGACCTCATAGTGCGTTGGGGGGCCAGACCCCGGCCGAGCGCTTTAAAGAGCGGGCCCTTTCCCTGCGCACCGCCGACCCGCAGACCGATTGGCAAGCTTTGTTCTTGTCGCGGGCCCAGCGCCGGGTGCGCCTGGACGCCACCTTCAGCCTCCAGGGCCAACTCTGGGAAGCCCCGGTCCACCTGCGCGGCCAAATCATCGAAATCCGCTTCGATCCCTTTGAGTGGCGCCGGGTGGAAATCTGGTGCCGCGGCTCCTACGTCGGCCCAGCCCGCCGGTGCGACAAAGTCCTCAACGCCCAAACCTATACCGACCGCGACTATGAGCGCCCCAACAAATCCGCCTGAACTAGACAGCGCTCTCAAGAGTCTGTGGGGCGCCAGCCAGTTGCCCTTCGGCGCCGCGGTCCAAAAACCCTACGCCTCCGAGGGCTTCAACCAAACCCGCCACCGCCTGGAACAGTTAGTGGCGGTGCGGGCTTGCGGCCTGCTCTACGGCCCTAATGGCGTGGGCAAGACGCTCCTGGTCCAGCACTTCCTGGCCGCTCTGCCCGACAAGCGCTACCAGAGCCTTTTGCTCTCCCATTCCTCGGTCACCGGCACCGACCTGCTACGCCTGCTGTGTCGCGAACTGGGCCAAACGGCCCGGATGCGGCGCAGTGACAACGTGCTGTCCATCCGCCAGGGCTGGCAACAACTGGATCGGCTCTGGCCGGTGGTCGTGTTGGACGAGGCGCAAAACTTGAGCGCCACCGCCCTGGAGGAGGTCCGCCTGTTGACGTGCGACCGCCACGATACCCAACCGCCCTTCAGCTTGCTGCTGGTGGGCGACGAGCAACTCCTGCCCCGCCTGCAAATGGGCATCAACGCCCCGTTGTTGGCCCGGCTGAGCTTTTGCCTGCGCCTGCCCCCCTGGACCAGCCAGGAGTTGAGCGGCTATGTCCAGGCCCGGCTCCAAGCCGTCGGCATCCATGCCAACCCCTTCGAGGCGGCGGCCCTCCAACTGCTGGTTCAGGCCGGCAACGGCCTGCCCCGACTCCTCAACCACCTGGCCCAGCGGGCCCTGGAAGAAGCCGCCGCGCAAAACTCCCGCACCGTCACCGCCGCCCACCTCCAGCGTGCTCTGGAGTTGCTGCCCTGGGTGGCGCAACTGACCTCATGAACCCATCCTCGCCCTCGGTGCTGGCACTCATCGACTCGCTGCACCAAACCTATGGCCGGCTCACCGGCCAGAACCTCTCCCGGCGCTTTGACCGGGAGCGGCTCTGGTTTGAGTTCCTCCGAGCCGGCTTCACCCGAACCGATCTGGTCCAGGTCGTGCGCTATCTGCAGCGCGAAATCCGCCACGGCCGCCGCAACGTTGGCGCCCTCAAACTCTCCAACCTCCTCCAACTGGACCGCTTCGAAGAAGACCTCAATATCAGCCGGGTCCGGCTGAGCGCCTCCCCGCCCAGCCCGCAGACGCCCTCAGCCCTGCGGCCACCGACTTGCACGCCTGCCGAGCAGGCGCACGGCCGCCAACGCGCCCTGGAACACCTCCGTCAACTCAAAGCCACCCTGCGCTAATCCGCTTATGTCCCTGGAACTGTCCGTCCTCGAAAAACTCGAAATCGCTCACCGACTGGTCGCCGAAGTCCTGGGCCGCACACCCCAACTCTACGACTGCCGCCTGGATCAGGCCTTACTGGTCTTGGAGTTATCCCTCAAACGCGCTCGCCGTTCCCCGCAAATGCGTCTGCGCCTGCCGCTGGATCGTCGCGAAGCCAACTTCCTGTTCTGAGTCCCCTCCATCGCCCGGGGCAATACAGGTGCTGGCCCCGCCGGCCGCGGCGACTGCCGCCGCGGCCGCCTCCCCGTCGGCCAGCCAACCCCTCACCGTCCTTGAGGATCGTGATACGCCTGTCCCGGAGCTCCTCAATTATCAAGATACTTTTCTCCCAGAATAACCTGAAACGGAACAGTAGTTTGGCTTCGATCAAGCTCGTGCTCACGTAGATGCACCTCTTTCCGCACGAAAACCGAGGTCGCAGTGACGCAGGAAAATACCTCCCCCTCAGGATTTTGCTCCTTCCTTCTTGCGGATATAAGGTTCGACCGACGTGGTGCATCGAGAGATCGCGGGCATTGCCGAAAGTGAAATGTGCCCGCGGCCCGGGCGATTGGAGCGCCGGTGAAGGCGCTCTGGCAACTATCTGCAAACTCTCGAAAGAACCACCACCCCGACCGGCAAAGCCAATTTCCCGCCACGCCGGAGCGACCTGTCTTAAAACCAGGATTTTACGCCACGCGCCGCTTCCCCACAGTATCGACGCGCGGGTCAATGAGTACGTAAGCACGGATTCGCTCGCCCGCAAGTGTTTTTTTGAGCGCAAAGAAAATCCCCTCTCGTCTCCGAAAGGGGTTGTGCTTTTGCGGGTCGCTCATGCGGTCCTCTGTCGCCTGCGCGCCGCCCGTTTCGTCCGGTGTTCCGCCTCGGCGCGCCAGTCGGCAAGCTGACGGAAGACCGCGGCCAAGGACGCGCGATAGACCGTGCGCGACCGTTCCAGGCGCATCGCCAGGGTGTCGCCGATTTCGAGCGACACAATCATCCGACGGCGATAGTGGCCGAACGCCTCTCGTGTTCTGGGGCGAACCGGCTCGTCGAGGTCGGTCATGCGACCACCGCGGTTTCTGCCTCCGGCATGGTGCCACGTGGAGGTTCCACGCCAGGTCGAGGTTCGACCGCGATGCCGCACTGTTCGTCCAGAACTTCATGGATCGTCCGGGTCCTCTGCGGCAGCCGCCACAGATCGCCCTTGATCGTTTCCGTCGCGGCATTGAAGAGCCGCCAGGCGGTCTTGCCGTCCCGGAACTCCTCGTGCCTGGGTTCCCGCCATTCCTTGAGGACTCGCGGGATGTCCGTGAGGTTCAGGCCTCCCCGGTCGTAGCAGCGGATCACGAGATCGTGGGCGTCCTGGTCGCCAAGCTCCCTCCGGCGGTACGCTTCGAACGTCTCGGACTGAACGGCGAACATGGCCGGCAGCTTGGCGATGGTCTCCGTGATGATCCAGGACAGATCACGCAGGAGATTCGCCGTGTGCTTCCGTTGGAACGTAACCGTCGAGCCGTGGAACGACAGGTTGTCGCAGACGAAGACGGTCGCCCCGATGCAGAGGCCGGCCGAGCAGGACTTGTCGTACGAATTGCGCAGGCCCAGGACGCAGCCGTAGTCGCGCTGGCCTGGACCGGGCAATTCGACGCGCATGAGGCCGAAGAACCGCTGGCCTTCCTTGGCCAGGGCCATGGTTTCCTCCTTGATCCTGATGCCTTCGATGGTCAGTTGCTTTTCGACCCGGGTGACGAAGGACTCGTACGGGAGAGGCATGTAGCTGTCGGTGGGCGGCGGGACGGGCACGGCGAAGACTTCCTCGCGCGGTTTGACCTGCCCGCCGCAGTGGAGCATGAGGCCGGTCATCGGGCACCTCCGGTGGTGGGATTCTGAATGTGGGTTCTGTTCATGGCGTTTCCTTTCTTTTGAGGGTTGTGAAAGAACTCCAGGTTCAGCGTATCGAAACCAAGCAGGCGGCAAAGGAGGGCGATGTTGACGGCACAGGCAACGGATACCGGCCTCAACTTAACGTTCCCGTCTCAAGGGTTGCAGCGTAATGCCGCGCACCATATGGTATCGGGCTATGCTTTGCGCGTTGTGCCGACAGGACAGACCATTGCGGAATTCTCACATCGTCCCGGAGTTTATGTACAAGGGGATGTATGACTCAAAGCATCGCTTTCAGGGCTTTAGCCGCATCGCGTCGGACCCAACCCCTCTTTTCCAAAAGGGGCTGCGCGAGGAACTGCTCTGCCACAGGTGCGAGCAGTTTATCGGCCTGTTCGAGGGATACGCGTCACGTGTGTTCTATGGCAGTGGCA
>JAGWYX010000386.1 GCA_018969165.1 Verrucomicrobiota bacterium | reverse complement strand
CCTTGTACGCCGGCGCCGCCGACAAGCCCGCGGCGATAGCCAAGGGGAAGCTGACCTCGTTGGCGGAGGTCAGCGCCCGGACCGCCCCCGCCCTGATGAGGCAGGTGGCAAAGGCCGACGCGGAAGCCAAGAGAGGCGAAGTCTTTGAACTCATGAACCGGTTGGAGGATGTCATCCGCCAGTGGCGCTCCTCGCAAGCCTCATAGCTCGCAATCACTCCCAAGCATGGACAGCGGCTCCCCCCAACCCATCCCCATCCATCCTGGCACGCCTGATTACCCCCGCGCCCTGCTCGGCGGCTCAGAACCCCTAACCCCGTTGCTTTCCAGCAATTCGAAACCCCGTTTCCCGACCGAAGGCTGAACCACAAGCACAAGATCATCAAACGGCTCCCCATCATCCTCAAACCCAGGCAACATCGGATTGCGATAGTTTAAAAGCCGCCTCTCAAACCGAAGCCCCGATTCCCGCGGCGGGCTGTTCGGCTGCTGTAGGTGGTGTGCGACAACACTTGTCTGCTTCGCGGCTAATGGCCAAAAAGTAGACAATAATAAGAACTGACCCCTTTGGGCAGGGCGGCGGCTCAAAACACCACGTCGGGATGTTGCGCCAGCCAGTGGCTTAATCCCGGCAAGGGAAACGAGAGCAAGCCCGCGATCGTGGCGCAAGCCAGCGAGGTATCCCCGGGACGTGGGGGGCCGGCGTAGTTTTTGATCGAGCCGGGCTCCAGTTGCGGATGCAAGTGCGGCCAGCGGGCGGCGACGAGCTGGCCAATCTGCCAGCGCGAAAGCCGCTCGGCGCCCGCCAGGTGATACAGGCCGGGCTGGTGCTTGGCCGCCAGTTCCCAAACCGCCCGCGCCGTCACCGCTGCGGGGAGCGGACATCGGAATTCATCGGTGAACAGAGTCAGTTTCCGGCCGGCCCGCCACGCCAGCCGCAGTTCCTCGTTGAACCCGCGGTCGCCCGTCGGCGAGGCGCCACCGTTGAGCGAGGTGCGGACGACCGTGTGTCGTGGGTTGGCTAACACGATGCGCTCGGCGGCCAGTTTCGTTTCGGCATACACGCTCAGCGGGTTGGGTGAATCGCTCTCGACGTAGTTTCCGCGAGACCCGTCGAACACAAGGTCGGACGAGAAGAACACGAAGGGGATTTCCGCGGCCAGCTCGGCCAGGAACCGGGTCACGTCCAGATTCAGCCGGCGTGCCAGCGCCGGATCGGCTTGGCAGGCCGGGCTGCGACTGAGGGCGGCGCAGTGGATGAGGAGTCGGGGGCACTGCTCGAGGAAAAGGCGGCGCACGGCGTCGAACTGCGTCAAGTCAAGCCGCGCGCGGGTCAGGCCGACAATCTCCCACCCGGGTGCCAGTTCGGGTCCGAGGCGGAGCAGGTGACTGCCGATGAGCCCGCCGGCGCCGGTGATCCACGCCAAATTTTCGCTCATCGCAATTTCAAAGCGAAATGGTAGCAAGTGAGATCCAGCTTCTGCGCCCGGTAAAACTGGTGGGCCCGCGTGCGGTGCGTGCCCGAGTCCAGGTGGAATTCATCGCACCCGAGTTCGCGCGCACGCGCGACCAGCCACTCAAGCAGCAGCCGGCCGTGGCCGTGCGAGCGATCCGTTTCGCGCGTCACTAAATCGTCCACGTAAAGATATTTTCCCCACTTCAGGCCTTCCAGGAGGCGGAAGCCGGCGACGGACCGGACGAGGCCGTCGGTTTCGAGGTAGGCGAGTTGGTAACCGCCGTCCCGGTGCTGGCGGCGGACCTTTTCCACGAAGGCAATGGGCGGCAGATGCGGGCGTAACTCACGGATGACCGGGAAACAGCGTTGGATAGCGTCGTCGGTTTCAGCGATGGCGATAGTTGGGGTCATAGCGGGGGGAAGGCTGGAATTCTGTCAGCCGGGTGTCTGGGTCGGTTTAGTTCGTCATTCACATCTGGCCGCGATAGAGCGGAACGTCGGAGGACCGATTCATGGAGCACCGCCTTACGTGCTGGCGCAGGCAAGGGGCCTTTGAAGCAAGGCGCCTCCTCTCCCGCCCTTCGGACACCCGCTCCGCCGCTGGCCGCGGAGGAGCGGGCCGGGGAGAGGAAGCCGCCCGTGGCGGAAGCGTGAGCGGACTCACGTCCGCTGCTACCGGTTGGAGGGGACGCGCCGAGCATCGGCTTACGGTCTTTGCGATCATCGCCCATTTGGGTGCGCCGCCGCCGGTCCATCGCTTTGGAGGTAGGCAAAAAGATCGAGGATTTCCTGCGGCTTCAAGCCCTCGAGCAGCCCCTCGGGCATGAGTGACACCGACGACTGGTTGAGTTCCTTGACCTGGTCGCGGGACAAGACGTGCCGCTGGTTGCTGCGGTCCAGCACGGTGATCGCGGTGGGTGTCTGGTCCGCCAACAGGCCGGTGAGCACCTGGTCGTCTTTGGTCACCACCTCGTAGCTGATGTATTCGGGGCGGATGTACGCGCTGGGGTTGACGATGTTGATGAGCAAGAAATCGGTGCTCTTGCGGTCAGTGCCCGTGAGGTCGGGGCCGATTATGTTGCCTTCGCCGAACAGGGTATGGCAGACGCCGCAGGTCTTTTGGAACACCTGGCGGCCTTCGACCAGGTTGGGTTTACGGGTGCGCCCGGCCGCACCGGACGGGTGCAGCAGCAGTTTCAGCTCATTGATGAAATTGGCTTTGGCCTGGTCCGAGGTCGCCTGCACTTTGCCCCAATGTTTTTCGACGAGGGCGTCCAGCGTGGCATCGTGGTGCAAGGTCATTTGCCGAAGTTGATCGAAGCTGAGATCCTTGGGATCGATTTTTCGGGCGTCCACCGCATCGACGAGGAGCATCGCCCACGCGGGGCGACTCACGAGGGCGTTGCGGATACGCGTCTGCAAGTCGCGGTTGGCGGAGGGATATAACTCGATGACCGCGCGGGCAATTTGGGGGTTGGCGAAACGCTGCAGGGCGGTGAGGGCCGCGATCTGGAGGCGCGGGGATTGGCCGCGTTCCAGCACGCGCAGGAGCACCGGCACGGCCTGGGGCTCGCCGAGTTGGCCCAGGATGTCGATCAAACTGATTCGATCGGGCTCGGGCGTTTGCGGAGTCTCGACCTGGTCGAGGGCGGAATGCAGGGCCCGCGGGTCGCCCAAACGCAGGCCGAACTGGATCAGGGCCAGGCTGGGGCTGCCGGCGAGCCAGGTCTTGGCGAACCAGGCCTCGAGCGGTGGCGGGACGCGTTCGAGCCGTTGGCCTTCCAGGCCCTCGGTCATGCCCTGAACCAGCAGTTCGGTATCCAGCCGGGTCGGGGCCAAGGACAGCAATCTGGCGCACGTCGCATAACCCGTGTCGGTATTTTCCGCGGCATAGCGGCGAGCCAATCGCTCGGTGACGAAGGCGCGGACGATGGGCCGCTGCCACAGGGAAGGGGTGTCGAACAGGGCGAGCACGGCCGGCCGGTCGCTGAGCGCCTTGTTTTCAATGGCCCACCAGAGGAGCAGCGGGATTTGCGGGTCGCGGACGTCTTCGTCGCGTTGCAGCAATTCGCGGACGATCGGCAGGGCGTCCGGGCCGGGGAGCCGCTTGGCGGTGCAGGCGAGCTGATTTCGCACGACGGGGCTGGGGTCGGTCCGTGCCAACTCGACGAGTCGCTTTTGGATCGGCGGGGAGACGTGCCGGGCATCGCCGAGCAACCGCACGGTCCAGGTCCGCACGTCCTTGTTCGGATGGGCACAAGTCTTTTCGGCAAGGGCGACGTTGAATCCGCCGCTGACATAGAGTGCCCAGAGGGCCTCGAGGGCGAGGTGACCGTGGTTGGCAAAGATCATCTGGCGCAGGGTGGGGAGGATGCTGGCGTCACGGCGTTCGGCCAGGAGCCGGCGGGCTTCGCGTGCGAACCATTCGTTCGGGTTGGAGAGCAGGTTCACGAGATCCGGACTGGACAACCGGCTGAGGTTGAACGGAGCCACCGGCCGGGTCCCATTGGCCTGGATCTTATAGATACGCCCGTTGCTGCGGTCCCAACTGTCGATCGCGTCGAGGTGGGTCGCGCGTTTGTCATACCAGTCGGCGAGGTACACCGAACCGTCGGGGCCGACGGCGCAATCGACGGGGCGGAACCAGGTATCGTGGGCGTCGAGGAGCACGCCGCCGAAGTGGCCCGTGAAACTGGAGCCGTCCGGCTCGAGGACGTGCCAGTAGATGGCGTTGGCCAGCAGGTTGGCGGCGATGTAGGTCCCGTTCAAGGAGGCCGGGAAGGAGCCGCCGTGGTAGAGGATGCCGCCGCAGGTGACATGGCCGCCGCGAAAGCCGCGATAGGGGATGTGGCCGAAATACCCGAAGGCATAGGGGTTGTGCAGGGCGCCGTGTTTGCCAAAATTTTTCACGTAATAAGCGCCTTGGACCTGGTGGAGGGCGATCTCGTCGCCGAAATTGGTGCCGGCGATGATATTGCCATGCTCGTCAAAATCGACGCCCCAGGTATTGCCACCGCCTTCGGCGAACAGTTCGAACTGGTGCGTGACGGGGTGATAGCGCCAGATGCCCTGCTGGAACTCGATGCCCCGGATGTGCGCAGTGACGGTGCTGCCCTGCGCGCCGTAGAGCCAGCCGTCGGGGCCCCACTGCAAGGAGTTTGCCAGCGCGTGGGCATCCTCCATGCCGAACCCGGTCAACAGGACTTCAGGGTCACCGTCGGGGACGTCGTCGTGGTTGCGGTCCGGATAAAACAGGAGGTAAGGCGCCTGCATGACGAAGACGCCGCCGTAGCCGATCGCCAATCCGGTCGAGAGGTTCAGACCGGTGACGAAGTCGGTGAATTTGTCGGCCTTACCGTCGCCGTCGGTATCTTCACAAATGGTGATTTTGTCGGCGCCGCGCGGGCCGCGAGGCGGGGGTTCGGGGAGCTTGTCGTATTTGGTGCGGAGGTATTGATCCACCGCCACGGGTTTGAGG
>JAGWYX010000385.1 GCA_018969165.1 Verrucomicrobiota bacterium | reverse complement strand
GAGTAGAACCAGGCATGGAAACCGTACCAATCCGACTCCCGGTAGGCCGCGAGCAGGTGCTCCGTCCCCTTGGACTGATCCGGAATCCGCGTCTCCGCGTGACGCGCCAGGGAGAGCACCCGCGCCGGATCCCGCGGGATTTCCAGGCCTTCGCGCGGCTGCATTCCCAGCACGGGCACGGCGAACATGGGCCGGAGCCGCGCCGGGTCCGTGCCACAATTCAGCAGCCCCCGCCGCCATGGCTGGAGATAAAGGCTGAAGGGCAGGCAGAGGGTGCGCCCGTGCAACGGATCGCTGTAGGCCGAGAGGTCAATGGATACCCCCTCCGGTTCGTGGCGAGCCGGGCCGCTCTCCGTCACCGATAACTCGGCAGGGACCTCGCCGACCAGCTCGGCGAGTTCGCGCACCCGGTGCGCGACGTATTCGACGACCCGCCCCAGGCCAACATGCGCGGCGGCCCATTCGGCGGCCACCTCGTCGAGACCCCGGGTCCGCGGTGGGGAATACCGCCGTTGGGAGGGGACGGCCGGACGACCCAGACTTGCCAGCTCCGCAAAGACTGGCGAGGCCCGCCGGACCCGCCAGACAAAGTGATGAGCGGGCCCGACCAGCAGGTGCAGCGGGCGGATGCCATAATCCAGCAACACCGCCTCGACCGCCCAGTCCACGTGGTGGATCAAATGGAGCACCCGCTCCGGGTCCAGGTAAGGCTCGGCGGGCGAATCGAAGTTGACGTACTCCACTCCCAGGTGCGCGATCAACGCCTTTCGGTCCCACAGGGACCGGTGGAGTTCACCCCCTTCGTCCCACAAGCGCGCCAGCTCAGCCGGTCGCCGCCGCACGCACCCCCGGGCACCGGTCAGGTCCGCCGAGGTCAGGAACCGGCAGGTAAGACGATCCGCGCAGCCCCCCCCCGCGAACTCCAGCATGCGCGCGCGCACATGCGGATCCGAATAATAGTTGATGCCCATCTGGCCCGCGCCACCCGCCATGACCGCCATGCTAGCGGGCGGGCGGGTATCGACTTGCCGGAATTTGGCAAAAACCGGCCCTTCCTTGCCCGCCCGTTCCCCCCGGCGGCCCGCCGAAGGCTTAGGCTCGCATAAAGGATTTGCCTAGGCTGCTTAGTGATTTCTGCCAAAAAGCGATCAGGTCCGCCCCTGATTGCCCCCCCGGCGGGCTTCGCGTAATTTGGCGCCATGCAAACAACATTTGCAAAGCCGGCCGTCCCCCGCCCCGCCGGGCGCCCCCTGGCCTCGGCCCCGTCACCGGGCGGGCCGGTCCCGCCGGCCGGCGCCCGGCCGGCGGGCTGGAACGGGGACCGGAACCTGATCGATGCCCTGACGGGCTCGAAGTTTTATCAGGATTACGAGCGGGCGTTCAGCGAGACGACGGGCCTGGTGATGGCGTTGCGCCCGGTCGAGTCGTGGCAATTGCCGCATCACGGCAAGCGGCACGAGAACGCCTTTTGCGCCTTGATGGCCAGGAAGAGCCGCTCCTGCGCGGCCTGCCTGCAGGTGCAGCAGCGCTTGACCGCCGCCGCGGCCCGGGATCCCCAAACCGTCACCTGCCCGGTTGGGCTTTGCGACACGGCGGTGCCGGTGCGGCTGGGGGAGCGGGTGATCGGTTTCCTGCAGACCGGGCAGTTCTTTATGAAGCCGCCCACGGCGGCGCAATTCGAGCGGGTGACCCGGCTGGCGGCCGACTGGGGCGTGCCGGCGGAGGCGGGGGAGTTGCGGCGGGCCTACTACGGCGGGCGGGTGATCTCGGCCCGTCAGCACGCCTCGGTGGTCAAACTGCTGGCGATCTTCGCCCAACACCTTTCCATGATCAGCAATCAGATCCTGGTGCGGCACGATAACACGGAGCCGCCGGTCATTGCCCGCGCCAAGGAATTCGTGCGGGAGCACCAGGGCGAGAAGGTCTCCCTGGTGCAGGTGGCCAAGGCGGTCAATACCAGCACGTTCTATTTCTGCAAGATCTTCAAGAAGGTAACGGGGCTGAATTTCACCGATTACGTGGCGCGGGTGCGCATCGAGCGGGCCAAGAACCTGCTGCTCAATCCCAACCTGCGAATCAGCGAGATCGCCTTCGAGGTCGGCTTCCAGTCCCTGACGCATTTCAACCGGGTGTTCAAGAAGATCGTCGGGCGGTCGCCGACGGAATACCGCGCCAAGCTGCCGACGGTGTGACGGGGGCGACGGTGCAGATACAGACGGGCGAGCGCCGGCTGCTGGCCGGGCTGGGAGCGGCGTGGGTGCTGCTGGCGGTCAGTGCCTATTTCTCCTACCTCAATGCCAGTCACCTGATCGCCACGTCGCACGCGGTGGCCCGCTCCTACGCCCTGATGACGCGGGAGGAGGAACTGCTGGCGCGCTTGACCGAGGCGGAGTCCAGCCATTTTGGCTACCTGGTCTCGGGCCAGGAGGTGTTCCTGGAACCTTACGTCGCCGCCACCAACCGGATTTCCCAACTGGCGCGGGAACTGGGTGAACTATCGCGCGACGCCCCGGTCCAACAGCAGCGGGTTCGCGCCCTGGAGCCGCTGATCACCCGCCGGCTGGCGCTGATCCAGGAGCGGGTGGAGACGCGTCGCAAGTCGGGGTCTGCCGCCGCCGCCGCGCTGGTGCGCGAGCGCGAAGGCAAACGGGTCATGGACCAAATCCGGCGACTGCTGGCGGCCATGACCGCGGCGGAGGAGGAACGGCTGCGGACCCGGGAAAGGGCCTCGACGGACCGGGCGCGGATCACGATCTGGTTCGACGTGGGTTTCGGAGCGTTCAGCGTGGCGTTGCTGACGGGGATATCGTTCCTGCTCTTCCTGGAGAACGTGCGTCGCCAGCAGACGGAGGCTTCCTTGCGCCGGGCGCGGGACGAACTGGAGGTACGCGTTCGGGAACGCACGGCCACGCTGGCCGCCACCAACAACGCCCTGGCCGCCCAGATCGCCAAACACCAGCAATCCGAGCGCTCGCTCCGGGACAGCGAGGAACGCCTGCGGGCCATTGTGGACACCGCCGCCGAAGGGGTGATCACCATCGATGAACGCGGCGTGATCGAATCGGTCAATGCCGCCGGCGAGAAGATGTTCGGCTACACCGCGGCCGAATTGATCGGACGCAACGTGAGCCGGTTGATGCCCTCGCCCTACCGGGAGGCGCACGACCGGTATCTGGCCGACTACCTGCGGACCGGCCAGGCGCGGGTCATCGGCGTCGGGCGCGAGGTGGTTGGCCAACGCAAAGACGGCACCGTGTTTCCGATGGACCTGTCGGTCGGCTGCGCGCAACTGGCCGGACGCCGCCTGTTCACCGGCGTGCTGCGCGACATCACCGCGCGCAAGGGCGCCGAGGAACAGCTCGGGGCGATGGCCCGGTCGCTGGCCGAAAAGAACAAGGAATTGGAAACGATCGTTTATGTGGCCTCGCATGACTTGCGCTCGCCCTTGGTCAACATCCAGGGGTTCAGCAACGAGCTGGCGCGCCTCTGTCGGCAGTTGCGCGCCTCATTGGCCGGGCCTCCGCCGGGAGGCAGCGGCGACCCGCGCGCCGTGCGTTTTTGGCTGGAACAGGAAATGCCCGAGGCCATCGGCTACATCCAGGCGGGGGTGGCCAAAATGGACGTCTTGTTGTCCGGTTTCCTGCGCTTCTCACGGCTGGGCCGCGCGGCGCTCACGCTGGAGCGGATCAATGCCGGCGCGATGCTGGCGGGCATTGCCCGCGCGATGGAGTTCCAGGTCCAGCAGGCGGGCGCCAAACTGGAGATCGGGCCCGTGCCGGATTGTCTGGGTGACGCGGCCCAACTCACCCAGGTGTTCTCCAACCTGCTCGATAACGCCCTCAAATACCTTGAACCGAGCCGGCCCGGCCACATCACCGTGACGGGGGGCTCCGAGGCCGGCCGGGTACTCTACGTCGTCCGGGATAACGGGATCGGGATCGCACCCGAACACCAGGGGAAGATTTTCGAGATCTTCCACCGGCTCAATCCGTCGGCGGGCGAAGGCGAAGGGCTGGGGTTGACGATCGCCCAGCGGATTCTCGAACGGCAGAACGGTAAAATCTGGGTCGAGTCCGGCCTGGGGCAGGGGAGCGCCTTTTTTGTTTCCTTGCCAAGCCCGCTGCAAATCGACGATAGAAGATGATGTGACTCGGGAAGTCGTCATTTTGGTCGCCGAGGATGACGCCGGGCATGCCCGGCTCATCGAGAAGAACCTGACGCGAGCGGGGCTGAGCAACCGGGTCGAGCGCTTCGAGAACGGCCAGGAGCTTCTGGACTTTCTGTTCGGCCGCGGGGCCGGCCGCCGGCGGGTGGCGGATACGCCTTACCTGCTGTTGCTGGACATCCGCATGCCCAAGATCGACGGCATCGAGGTGCTGCGGCAGATCAAGCAGGACCCGGAGCTGCGCAAGCTGCCGGTGAGCATGCTGACGACCACCGACGACCCACGCGACGTCGAGGTCTGTCACCGGCTCGGCTGCAGCCATTACCTGGTCAAACCGGTGGACTACGAGAAGTTCGCGGAGGCGATCAAACAGTTGGGGCTGTTCATCACCCTGGTGCAAGTCCCCGAGATCAATGGCCAATCGTGACCGCCGCATCGGACACCCACGAGCCGGCGACCGCCGGTCACCTCCTCATCGTCGATGACGATCGGGGAATGCTGCGGTTGCTGGAGAAATCGCTCCGGCGCGAGCGGTTCACCACCACCACGGCGGCCTCCGGCCAGGAGGCGATCGCCTGGCTGGAACGGCATCAGCCCGATCTGCTGCTGTTGGACTTGAACCTGCCGGACATCGCCGGGCAGGCGTTGCTGCAGCGGCTGGCCGCGATGGGTAGGGCGGTGCCCTTCGTCGCGATCACCGGTTACAGCGATGTCCAGGTGGCCGTCGAACTCATGCGCCAAGGGGCGGTCGATTACCTGGTCAAGGACC
>JAGWYX010000384.1 GCA_018969165.1 Verrucomicrobiota bacterium | reverse complement strand
ATGATCCGCCAGCAACGGCAATACGGCATGGGTGGCGGCGCAGGTGATGATCTCCAGCCGGCCGCGGTCCTGGAGTTGGCCGAAGGCGGCGACCAGGTCCCGGCCGGTCGCCTGGTAGGTCTGGCGGACCCGGCCAAACCGCTGGTGATAGAACTCGGCGATTGGCCGCAGCGCGGCATCCCAATGGGTGCGATGCAGTTCCTTGCCGGCCAACTCGATCAGCCCGTCCAGGTGCCGGGCATAACGCTCCTGCAGCAGCGGGTCGCGCAGCATGGCGCAGAGCGTGGGCGAGAGCGTCAGGGTCAGGCGCGTGGCCATGCCGTCGCGCTCCCATCCGTCCAGGACCTGAAGCAACGGCACATAAGCCTCCGTCATGGCCTCGAAAAGCCATTGCTCCTCGAGAAACCGCGCGTGCTCGGGGTGCCGCACGAACGGCAGATGGGCGTGCAGGACCAAGGCGAGGTAACCGCGCATGCGAAGGATCGGTTCTAGCGAGGCGCGCCTCGCTCGGTCATTTTCACGATCCCCCGCCGGGAACCTCCAGACCCGGCTCTTGGGGCGACACGCCAACCTGTTCGTGGTATTCAGTCCGGCGGACGAACCGGAGTTCGGCCCGTCGCCCCTCGCCGGTGCGGGCCGAGACTGCGACCGCCGCCAAATCAAAACTGCCGTCCGGCAACGCAAAGCGGAGGCTGAACGTGCCGTCCGTTCGCAGCGGAATCGGGCGGTTGCCGATGCGGACCCGCGCGTCAGGTTCTGTGGCGCCGTAGATAACGAGTTCGGCATTGACGTTGAACCAGAACGGCGCTTCCGACACCGGGGCCTGGGGCGCGCGCGGGCTGGTCACCGCTTCGAGGATACCCGACCAGGCCCCTCCCGGAGCGGGCGCGGCCAGGGGCGGCTGGACACCGGCACCTTCGAGTGGGTGTCGAACCCCCTCGGGCAGATCCCAAGAACTGCCGGCAGCCGGGTGGGTGGGCTCGAGTGCGACCGCCGCGGCCAGGGCTTGCTCCTGCGCAGGCGTCCATTCGGCCGAGCCAAACTGGATCGAAGCCTCGGATGCGGGGCTCCCGGTCCCGCGGGTTTGCCGCGCCGCTTCGAGCAGAGGCAGAGGCCGGTTTGGCGAAGTTGAGGATGGTGGATTGATCCTCTCCCGCAGTTTTGCGAAAGGCACCGACAACGGAATGGTCGCGAACTGAATCGTGGCGTCGGCCGACACGGAGTCGGGCGGGGTGGTGGCGGGCGCGGAATTGGAAATGGGGACCCAACCGCCATCCGCTCCGTAGTACCCGAGTTGGGCGGTGCAACGGAGGTTGGCTATGCCGACGTGGACGAACCAGGAGCGCGCCTCGGCATGGAGATGGATTTCCTTGAGCAGGTGGGAGGTAGTTTCGCCGCGATGAAGGCGCAAGACCAAGTGGCGATCCACGGACCGGGAGTTGTAGTGTGCTTGCTGATCGCGGCTCAGGTCCCAACAGGCATAAAACCAATGCGGGTCGCGCGGGCTCAGGTGCAACGCTTGCGTGCCATACGCCTCCGGCAACGGCACCGGCACCTCCGCCTGGCTCCAGTGCGGCGCCGGCGCCGTCGGCGCCAGCCGATAGCGCTGCCCCGGTCCCGCATCCTGGCTGCGCGCGGGTTGGTCGCCTTCGAGCAACAAGGGCGGGATATGGACGGGGGCCTTGGTCGCCTCGGTGGGGTGCGCGGGACTCGCGGTCGGTGGGGGGGAGGTTGGGGGTGGGCTCGAGGCCGAAATTCTCTGGCGGGGGCTGGTTTTCTTCGGTTTCATATGGCCTTCGGGCGCACGAGCGGCGCGGTATCCCGGCACGAACAGCGCCTTACACGTGGTGTCAGAAGTCCCGCCGCCATCGGAAACGCGGCCTGCACCGGTGGTAGCTCCGGTCCCTTGACCGGCGGCAACCGACCCGCGCAGGGCCGGTTCCCAGACCGGGCGCGACAAGTTACGACGCTGTGTATAGAGGCAAGCGCGCCGGTCAGGCAACGCAAAATCTGCATGGCCCAGGACTTGCTCTCGAAAACTCGACGATGATCGCCGTGCCGCAAACCGAGTCGCCTCGGGCGCAGGCACCCGCGTCGTCGGTCGCGGGCCGCCCGGCGGCGAGCACGCCGCGGGTGGCGCCGCTCTACGTCGTGGACGACGAGGCGATGGTGGGGGAGGTGCTGCAAGCGATTCTGCAAATGGCGGGCTTCGAGGTGGAGGTGTTTCAGGAGCCGCTCCTGGCATTGCACACCTTGGCCGAGGCGCGGGTCCGACCCCATTTGTTGCTCACGGACTTCGCCATGGGCCCGGTCAACGGGCTCGAACTCATTCACGCCTGCAAGCTGGTGGCTCCCAGGCTGAAGACGATCCTGATCGGCGGCCGATTGACCTTCGAGGTCGCGCCGGGCGACGCGTTTCATCCGGATCGGTTTCTGGCCAAGCCGTTCCAGCCCCAACTCCTGCTCAAGGCGGTGCGGGACGTGCTGGCGCTGGGCGCGGCGGCGGTTTGACAGTCGCGGCGGAACTGCTTAAGTTGCGCCCATGTCGGTGCTTGGAAAAAAGCTGGGCATCCTGCTTTCCACCCCCCCTGCGCATCCCAATTTCAACCATGCCTTGCGGCTCGCGGAAACCGCACTGGCGAAGGGTGTCCAAGTGTTTCTCTACTGTATCGACGAGGCGGTCGCTGGGGTCGAGCAACCCCGGGTTCAACAGTTGCAGGCGCGCGGCGTCAAGTTGTTCGCCTGCGCCTACGCCGCCCGTCGCCGAAGCCTGGCGCTGGAGGACCACGCGGTATTGGCCGGCTTGTCGGTGGTGAGCGAGTTGGTCGCCGGCACGGACCGGTTCGTGAGTTTCAACTAGCGAGGCGCGCCTCCGACCGCATGCACTCGAGCGTCTTGTTCCTGGTAACCGAAGATCCGCGCCGCAGCCCGCGACCGGCCGAGGCAATTCGGATTGCGGCCGGCATCGCCCCGTGGCGGAAGACCGAGATTCTGGTCTATTTGCGGGACGCCGCGGTGCTGCTGCTGGCCGAGACGGCCGAGGACTTGGTGGAAGGCGATTCCCTGGGGCGGTACCTGCCGATCCTGGCCGAGCTGGGCCGGCCGATCTGTGTCCAGGGCGACACGCCGTTCCGCGCGGAGCTGCGCAATTCGCCGGTCCGCTTCGAGATGATCGGGGATGCGGACCTCGCGCGGTTGGCGGCAAACAGCGATTACGTCGCCCGGTTCTAGCGAGGCGCACCTCAGACCAAATAACTCACGGACTCCAGATGCGCCGCATCCTGCACATTCGCACCCGGCCGGACGATGCCCTGGCGCAAACCGTCGCCACGCAGCAACGCGCGGATGCCCAATGCCAGGTCGAGACGGTGGACTTGACCGTTCCGGAGCCGGACTACGACGCTTTGCTGGAGAGCATCTTCGACGCCGACTCGATCGAGGTCTGGTAAGGGAGAGGCTGGGGCGGCGTTGCCGTGCGGCCTGGCGGAGCGGCCGTCCTGCCGGCCAGCTTCAGGGGGCGAGCGTAGCCAGGATGCCTTCCGCGGCGGCGCGCGGGTCCTGGGCCGCGTAGATGGGCCGACCGATCACCAGCCAGTCGGCGCCGGCCTCGAGCGCCTCGCGCGGGCTCAAGGTCCGCTTCTGATCATCCGCCGATTGGGGGCCGATCCGGATGCCGGGCGTCACCAGTTTGATCTCGGCGGGCAGGGATTGGCGCAGGGCGGCGATCTCCAGCGGGGAACAGACCAGCCCGCGCAAGCCAGCCTGAACGGCCAGCGACGCCAGCCGTTCAACCTGGCGGCCGACATGAGCGTCGCTGCCGACCTCACGCAACTCCTGGCTGTCCAGGCTGGTCAACACCGTCACCCCCAGGACCAGCGGTGGCGGGCGATCCAGGCTCCGCGCCGTATCCCGGGCGGCGCGTTCGGCGGCCTGGAGCATCGCCAATCCGCCGCTGGTATGGACGGTGAGCATCTGGACATCGAGCCGAACCGCGGCGGCGACGGCCTTGGCGACAGTATGGGGAATATCGTGGAACTTGAGGTCCAGAAAGACCGCGCTGCCGGTGGTGCGGATCATGAGCACGACATCCGGCCCGGCGCTGGTGAACAATTCGCTGCCGATCTTGAACGCGCCGACCACCGGGGAGAGGTGCTCGACCAACTTGACCGCCGTTTCGACTGCGGGCACGTCCAGGGCGGCAATGATCGGGTTATGCATTGGTAGCGGCCCTGACCCTGAAAATTATTCAGGCCCAAGTCAAGTTTTGCCTCCTGCCCACCTCTCCAGCGCGGCGCCGCCGCGCCCCCCGCCGGTCACGGTGCGCCGGCGAAGAACTTCGGGTAAAGCCGGACCAACGAACTAAGCAGGACCACCGTCAGCCCGATCGCCACCAGGAACAGCAAGGCCCAGAGCCACCAGCGCGCCGGCAGCGACAGCGGCGCGGTTTGGGGCGTGACCTCCTTGCGCCGATAGATGCGCAGGCCCGCCCAGAGGCTGGCAACCCCGGCCACGATCAGGACTGGAAAAGCAAAAAAACCGTTCATCTCATTCCACGTGAAATCCTCGTAGTGCAGGCCGAGATGGAGCAGGATCAGCGCGACCAGCGCGCTCCAAAACCACGCGGTGAAGACCACCCCGCGCGAATGAGTCGCCGCCGACAGGGCGAAGGAAAAGGCGAACACGGCGAACGGGACGGCGAAGATCAGGCCGTAGAGCAACCCCGGTTTCAATACCGGCGAGGGGCGGATCAGGCCGGTGTTCACGTAGAGCCCGGCCAGCAGTTCAGGCAGATCGAAACCCAGCGCCAGCAGGTCGAGCAAAGTAAACACCAGCAGGGCGCCTCCCCCCACGGTGAGGCGGGCCAGGTAGCGTTCGGCCCGGGTGGCCGGCAGCGCGAAGGCGAACTCTTCGCAGCCCTCGATGATGTCGCCGCCGCCGTAGCGCG